>WRMR01000124.1 GCA_009776995.1 Planctomycetaceae bacterium
AAAAAAAAATATTTTCTGGCGTTGAGAAGG
Source organism: Planctomycetaceae bacterium (assembly GCA_009776995.1). Classification (GTDB taxonomy): domain Bacteria; phylum Planctomycetota; class Planctomycetia; order Pirellulales; family Thermoguttaceae; genus WRMR01. The sequence continues at coordinate 31 of WRMR01000124.1, forward strand.
TTGAAAAACACGTTGGGAAGAAAAAAAAAAAGTAGAAAGATTGAATAGTTGAAAGGGGGGGGGGGGGGGGCTGCTTAGGTGCTTTTACTCTCGTTGAACTTCTGGTTGTCATCGCGATCATCGGAATTTTGATCGCCCTTCTTTTGCCTGCCGTTCAGGCGGCCCGCGAAGCGGCGCGGCGCATGCAGTGCACAAACAATCTCAAACAAATGGGGCTTGCCGTCCACAACTTTCACGATGCGATGAAAGGTTTGCCGCCGGCGACAGTGGGGGGTGGACTGGGGAATGCTTCTCCTTTTAGTCCAAGGGTTACGTTTTGGGGCTTGATTTTGCCGTACATTGAGCAGACAGCCATGTATGATATGCTCAAGACAAAAACGAATAATTTCGTGACTCTGACAAGCAATCAGGATTTTTGGAATCCTCTGAGTCTGGAAGAGCGAAATTCTGTTGCTTCGTCATGGCAACCATTCCGATGTCCTTCTCGTCGAAACAAAGCCGCTGCTTTAGGGGATGGTCCAGTCCTCACTGACCCTCAAAGTGGACAGCATGGCCCCCAAGGTGACTATGCGTTTGGTCAGGGGCAAGCTCTCGTTGTTTGGCCACAATGGACAATAACTTATGATCCCACAAATATTTGGAACCAACGTGGTCCTATTCGAAATCCGACATGGGGAGGAGCGGATGCAAGCAGTTGGACCCCCCGTGACAATATGGGCTACTGGACCGACGGAACCTCGAACCAATTTGTTATCGGAGAAAAATATATTCCGGCAAGATTTGTCGGTGTGTGCTCAGAAGCCCCTGAGGCCGCAAAGCGGTGGGAGAATACGGATTGTAGCCAGTTGGCCATAGGTGGCATATCCACATTTGCGACGGCAGGGTCATTTAACGGTTATTTTGCACGCGGTGTCGATGACGGAGTTTTTTCGGGCAACCCCAGTCCCGGGAGTGAAAGCCAATCGACACCCCATTGGGGAAGTAATCATACCAGCGTGGTGAATTTTCTTTTTGGGGACGGCTCTGTTCAAGCGATTTCCATTACCACACCAACCGGTCCTCTTTATACCAGTCAAGCGAACCTTGATAACCGTGTCACGACTAACAGTATTCTTGCGCGGCTTGGATGTGTCAACGACGGAAATCCCGTATCAATTCCATGATGTCGCAGATCGGAATATTCAGGGTCGCAGAATCGTGAAATTGCGGCTCTGATGTTCTTTTGGCACGGGGCTCATGCTTTGTCAAAATTGAAATTTGGACAGGAGTTTTGCATTACGACGGTCACGCATTGACCGCCGTAATGCAAAGGGAAGGTAAACCTCCCTGATCATCCCAAATTTTAATTTTAACAAAGCATTAATCCATTCCACGTTTTAGTATTGAAAGGTATAATAAACATGAAGAGAGTTTTGATTTTTGCTTTGTTTTTTTCCGTGGTCTTTGCCCTAGGATGTAGTAAAGGGAATATTCAGCTTGGCGGAACCGTCACGTTTGAAGACGGTACCCCTTTGACCGTGGGAGCCGTCTGTTTTTCCACGGATTCATTTATGGCCAGTGGTAACATTGATTCCCATGGAAAATATGTCATGGGATCGTATGGCGTGAATGATGGTTTGCCAAAAGGCACATACAAAATTTACATTTCGGGTGCCACAGAGGAAATTTCGGGAAGAGGTGGGATATCCATGTATTCACTGATTGACCCCAGGTTTGCGGATTACAGTTCGACGCCTCTCACCTGCGAAATTCCCGCTCCGAATAATACTTTTGACATCAAAGTCCCCCAAAATCCGCAATCGAAACCGTAAACCTGGTTGTACCACACGATTGCCACACCAAGTCTGAAAATGCGGATACCCTATTGGCAACTGAAAAGCAGGGTTGCCACGGCGTGACCATCACTGAATTGTACAGCACTACCCCAAATTTGATTTTGAAGTGGAGTATCCCACAAAAAAGTGACCCCTTTCCATTGTTTACGCAAAAATATTGAACTCAAAGGAGAATGCTCATGTCTGAAAATACACTTCTTTCCTGCAGGGGCTGTGAATATTCGCGGCGGACTTTTTTGGCGGGTTGTGCCGGCTGTCTTGGAGCAGCCGCTCTTCCGGGACTCATCGTTCCAAAGAGTTTTGCGGCTGAACCTTCGACCAATGACCGCATGAAAGTCCGTGTCGTATTCGCTCTCACGGCTCCTGTCACGCCCCAGCCGGATTGGCCGCACATTCATTTCGACGCCAATCCCGTCATGGAAAAAACCATGAACGCCTTGGTTGCGGACTGTCCGGAAATCGAGTTCATTCCAACGCCAGTCTCCAGTCTGACCCGGGCGGAAACCCCGGCGGCGGAACTCAAAGCCGAAGATGAGGCCAAAGGCGACATCGACGGTTACATCGTCGTTCAAACGAACTGCTGGAATCCGGCCATCCATCCGCTGGTTGGCACAGGAAAGCCGGTTCTCTATGCAGACTTTCTCTATGGCGGCAGCGGCGGATTTCTCCGATACACCGCTGGACATCTTCGGAGCAAGGCGGATAATTTTGCCCATATTTCTTCCGGCAATCTCGCCCATCTCGTTGCCGCCGCAAAATGCCTTCCTCTCGCCAGGACGAACGGCAACGGTGCGTTCGTCGATGCCGTTACGAAAATTCGGCAGGCCATTGTCGCCGGGGTCCAGGTCGATATGGAATGTGCCGACGACAAGTTCGACATGCTTTCCATCGACGAGTTGCGAAAAGAACTCAAGACGAAGAAGATGCTGGAGTTCGAAAAGGGATGGGCCGACATCATTCCCCAGACCAGGGAGTCACTCGGCATTGAAATCGTTCGGCTGAGGTTTGCCGAGTTGAACGATCTATGGGAAAAAGCGGATAAGGATCAGGCGATGGAAATCGTTCAGCGTTGGCAAAAAACCGCCGAAGACGTGATCGATGTTCCCGGTGAAACGCTGGAAAAATCGGCGAGAATGTACCTGGCGATGAAACAGTGTTTGAAAAACCATGACGCCTGCGCCATCACAATCAACTGCCTCGGCGGATTCTACGGCAAGCACATTTTCGCTTACCCGTGCCTCGGTTTTCACGAACTGCTCAACGAAGGGCTGGTCGGTGCCTGCGAATGCGATACGATTTCGACGATCACGATGATTGTGATGACGGCATTGACCAAGGGCCGACCGGGTTACATCTCCGATCCGGTGATGGATATCGCAACGAAGCAGATCATTTACGCTCACTGTGTCGCGTCGAACAAAGTGTTCGGACAGTCCGGACACTCAAATCCGTTCACCATCATGACACATTCGGAAGATCGGCAGGGGGCTTCGTTGCGTTCGACACTTCCGGTCGGTTATATGACGACATCGCTGGAGATGCACCCGGCCAGGAAGCAGATACTGTTCCACCAGGGAAAATCGGTGGCGAACATCGTGGACGATCGCGCTTGCCGAACGAAAATTGCCGTCGTTCCTGTGGGAGACTTTGAGAAGCTGTACCGGGAGTGGGACCAATGGAGTTGGCACCGGGTCACATACTACGGCGACCTGAAGGAACCGGTCTTTGCTCTCGCCGACGCTCTGGGATGGGAAGTCGTCGAGGAAGCGTAAAGGAGTCGCGTTATCATAATGTGAACATTTCCATCAGAGTCGCGAAAGTCATCGAGCGCAACAACCGCTCCGTGATCGTCGCGGCTCTAATGAATCAAACGGCTGATTTTTGTGTGAGATCCAAGCAGACATTCATTATCATAAACCATCGTTACAAAGACATGAAATCAACATTTCTCATCGCAACTCTCTTGCTTGCGGCAAATACCCTTCATTTTGCAAGCGCGGCGGACAATGCCGTTGTTCCCATCGACTGGAGCCGGTTGACCACAGGTTTTCCAAGCGACACCAATACGGAACTCCAGAAAACGATTTTCAGGAACACTGTCAAATTTGCCCTCAACGGCTGGTATGCCCAACAATTCGGTTCGCAGTCCGCCGACGAGTCTTATCTGGACTTGTTTAACGTTCCCGGTCCCCAAAACCGTGAATTTCAAGTTCGCGGTCCCGCCATGCAGGCACAAGGCATCGCGACAGTCATCAAACTTGGCCTGTACGACGCCGAATATACCGGCGTTTCGGAACAGGCGGCACTGGAGATTTGCGTCAAACTCGTGCGGTCGGTTGCCCACAGTCACAAAGTCAACTCCGAAGGTGGTTGGGGCGGCGGCTGGCAGGACGATTTTTGGGCGGCTGTCGCGGGTCAGGCCGGCTGGCTGACGTGGGAACAGTATAACGATCTGGACAAGGAATTGATCCGAAAAATGGTCGAGTGGGAAGCCAACCGGCGTAGGGACTACACCGTGCCTTACCTTCGGAAAAAGGACGGAACCGTTGTGTCTCCCGGCGATACCAAAGCGGAGGAAAACGCCTGGAATTCCAACGTTTTGTTTCTCTGTTGTGCCATGATGCCCCATCATGAAAATTACGACCAATGGTACAAAAAAGCCGTTGAGCTTGTCATCTCCGCGTATTCCCATCCCAAAGATGTGGACAGTGATACCCTTGTCAACGGCAGACCGCTCAAGGAATGGCTCAACGGTTCCAATACGGAAGACAACTATGCGGTCGTCAATCACAATATCATCCATCCCGACTATTCAACCAGTGCGACACTGAATCTGTGGAACGCTTCAATTTTGACTCTTGCCGGCAAGCCGACGCCGGAAGGCGTGTTCTTTAACATCGACAAGGTTTACCGTGCGCTTGTCGAGTGGGAGTATCCGTCTCCGCCCTACACCGCTCCCGGCGGGACAATCTATCAACCCGGCACTGCCGAATTTTATTTTCCACAAGGCAACGATTGGGGACCCTGCCGATACAATACCCACGGTGCATTTGGAGCCGTGATTCACGCCTATGGATTGGACGCGGGGCTTTCTCATAACGGAGTCTCCTGGGAAAGCCTTTATTCCCGCCGGGTACAGGAACTGCAAAACCGCTTTGACGACGGACACATGTTTGACGCCAATGCCAGGGAATGCACCTACATGTTAAAAGAGGAACAGATAACTCACGAGACCGTGCTGGCCATTTGGGCAAAGTGGACAGTTCAACAACGCGCCTTCAAAATCACCAAAGATGCACCGAAGCAATAGTTCCCGGCGAAGCCCGGTTTTGTGAATGGCATCTGGAAACAGATCGCGGAGACCAGACGGATGACCGCTCGGAGAATCGGCCACCTACCTTGATCCGGTCACTGTGCCACGCTGCGTTCCCGGAAACCATTCACAAAATTAATCGCAGGACACTACCATATTTTGCTCCCTTGGAGCAACTTATGCAAACCTACAACCAAACTTGACCACGCCCACACTCATCGCAGTTGCTCAATTTTTAACACGTCATCCAGCACAAACGGTTCCGGTCCGAGTGTGACGAGCGTCAGCGGTCGTTCGGGCGAACGGGCAAGAAAAGCGTCGATGGCCGTTTTGTCGAGCGCGTCGATTTTCTCCATGATTTCCGACATGGGGCGAATCCGTCCGAGATGATACCAGTCACGCGCTATGCTCGATGCACGCGAGCCGGTCGATTCCTGTTGCATGACGAGTTGACTTTTCGCCCGGATTTTGAGCAGTTCGACCTCTTTTTCGGTGACACCCTTCCGCAAACGCCGCAGTTCGGCCAGTAAAACGTCGAGCGATTCCTGCGCGCGTTCGGCACTCGTCCCGCAGTAACAGGTCACGCCGCCGCGATCGCGCAGCGAGTAATAGGATGCGCCGACCGAGTAGCACAATCCGCGTTTTTCCCGCACTTCGGTAAACAACCGGCTGCTCATGCCACCGCTCAGAATACCGACCGCTCCCCAGGCGGGCAGGTAGTCCGGGTCGCGAAAGGGCACTTCGTCGAACGCGACGCCGATGTGTGTCTGGGCGGAATCATAAGGAATATGCAACGTTCGCGTCGTGACCGGTGTTTCGATGACTGCGGGGCGTTCCTGAACCGGCCAGTCGCCGAACAGTTCGCCGAATTGTTCGACAAGTTGCGGCCAATGGATTTTACCCGCGACACTGATAATCATGCCGTCAGGCTGGTAACGCCGTGCGTGGTGTTTGCGGATTTCGTCGATGGTGATTGCGGCGAGCGAATCGAGCGTACCGTGACAGGGCAGTCCCCACGGCGCGGGCAGGTGAATGCGGGTCAGTTCCTGCATCACCTTGCCTGCCGGATCGTCTTCGACGGAAATGATTTCCTGCTCAATGACCAGCTTGCCCGCGTCGAGTTGCCCGGCGGGAAAATGCGGTCGCCGCAAAATATCGGCCATCACGGGCAAAATCAGCGGCAGATTTTCCGAAAGCGTCGCGACGGAGTACGTCGTGTGCATATTGCCCAGCGATTCGCTGCGGTCAACGCCGAGGTTCTCAAACGCTTCGATTAATGGGCGACTGCCGTATTGCCCGGCCCCGCGCAGTGCCATTTCACAGGTCAGGTTCGACAGCCCCAACCGTTCCGGTGGATCGTCATTGCTGCCACAAGGCACGAGGATCGAACACGAGACCGACTCACACCAGGGCATCGCCTCGGCAATGAGCGTCAAGCCGTTCGGGTCATGGTGAATCTGATTCTGTGTCTGTGTGCCGGGCGTCATTTTGAATGGTGTGGAATGGTGGAAGTGTTCGCGGTTTTTTTTCTCACCGCGAAGGGAATGCAGAACATTTTTCCACATCAACGGTTGTTCACAAGATCATTCTGCATTTGCCAAATATCCCGCCATTGTAACGGTCTTATCCAATCCATGCAACGTCATGTCCCCCATTTCACGTTTTCGCCAAGGAATCATCAGACTTGCAAAGGAAGCCGCCGTCTGATAAACTGGCGGAAGCGTTCAGCAGTTCCGAAGAATGAAAAGCCTGGTCCATTTCACTCAACAGCGAGGTAAAACAATGAAAAAATTTGAACGAACAATGAGTTTGACCCTGATCATCCTGGCGACAATCTGTGTCGCAGCGGATCATCCTGGTGCGCAACAAGGCACATCCGCGTCCGGATTCAAAAAAATTGTCCTGGATGACAAGTTTTATTGCGAGGGCATTCATCTCGCAGACATCAACAAGGACGGTCACTTGGATGTCATTGCCGGACCGTTTTGGCATGAAGGCCCTGACTTCCAAGTGCATCACGAGTACACGGACGTCCAGGCGATTGACCCGGAAGCCTATTCCCAGTTCTTTTTTATTTTTCCGGGCGATTTCAACGGCGACGGCTGGACGGATATTTTAGCCGTCGGTTTCCCCGGAGCGGAAGCCTTTTGGTATGAAAACCCGCAAGGCAAAGACGGCCCCTGGAAAAAAACGCTGGCCATTACCCAGGTGGGGAACGAGTCGCCGGTTCTTGTTGATCTTCCTGGAAACAGCCAACCGGTTCTCCTGCATGTCAAAGACGGACTGGTCGGTTGGTCCTATTACGATGTCAAAAATCCTTACTCGCAATGGAAATTTCACCCCATTTCCTCGCCGCAGGACAACCTGAAACGGACCGGACACGGCATTGGCTACGGGGACATCACCGGCAACGGATTTCGTAACGACGTCATCGTTTCCCAAGGCTGGTTTGAAGCCCCGGATGACATCAACGCCGCGAAACCCTGGAAATTCCACCCCTTCGATTTTGCCGACGCCGCAGCACAAATGCTTGTGTTCGATATTGACGGCGATGGTCTCTGTGATGTGGTCACCAGCTGGCATTGTCACCATTACGGCCTGTTGTGGTATCGTCAGATTCGCGGCGCGGACGGGCAAATCACCTGGGAAAAACATGAGATTCTTCCGGTGAAACCCGATATGGATTCCGACGCGCTGCGTATCACGCAATTGCACGCGTTCGATGTCGCAGACTTCAACGGCGACGGACGCATGGACTTCGTGACCGGCAAACGCAAATGGGCCCACGGATCAAAAGGCGATTCGGAACCCAATGCCCCCTTTGTGCTGTACTGGTTTGAAAACACGAAAGACGCGAACGGTCAGGCCGTTTTTGTGCCTCATTGGATTGACGATCAATCCGGCGTCGGCACACAGGTCACGGTCGGCGATGTGAATGGTGACGGAAAACCTGACATCCTCTCCGGCAACAAAAACGGGATTTTTGTGTTTTTCAACGAACAGAATTAACACCATCTTGTTTTTCACGCAAAGGTTTTGTACAATGCCTTGATGTGGAATCAACATTGTGAACGACAACACTTTTTTGACTGGAGTCAATAATATGAACTTTGGTATCAACTTATTATTATGGACGGACACCTTGTCCGAGGACAAGTATTATCTGCTGGATATGGCCAAAGACATCGGTTTCGGTGTGGTTGAGCTTCCCATGTTCGACAAGGACGTGGCCAATTGCGCCAAGTGGGGCAAAAAGCTGGATGAACTCGGCCTGCTTCGCAGCGGTACCTGCGCTTACGGCCCGGACGACAATATGATCAGCCAGGACGCGAAAGTGCGCCGGCAGGGCATCGACACGAACAAGGCGATTCTCGATTGTTGCGCAGCGGCGGGCTGTACCGTCATGGCGGGTAACTCGGCCTCGTCGCTGGGTGTCTTCTCCGGTGCTCCACCGACGGACGACGAGTTCAAATGGGCTGTCGAGGGGATGCAGGAAGTCGCCGAACATGCGCAAAAAGTCAACGTCAAAATCGCCATGGAGGCACTCAACCGCTTCGAGGCGTATTTCGTCAATTGCGCGGAAGACGGCGCGAAATTCGTCAAAGCGGTCAATCACCCCTACTGCGGCATGATGTACGACACGTTCCATTCACACATCGAAGAGAAAAACATCCCCAACGCGATTCGCACGCTCAAAGACGTTCTCTTTCATGTGCATATTTCGGAGAATGACCGCAGCACGCCGGGCAAAGGCAACGTCCGCTGGAACCAGAATTTCGATACGCTCCATGAAATCGGCTACAACGGTTTTCTTGTGGTCGAGGCGTTCGGCCTGGCATTGCCCAAACTGGCGGCGGCCACAAAAATCTGGCGTCGTATGTACGAAAGTGAACAGCAACTGGCAACCGATGCCCTCGCGTTTATGAAGGCGGAAGTCGCCAAACGTTGGAAATAATTGCGGAAGTCAGGGTGGTCACGCCGTGACTGCCCCTTCTTTTTCACCACGAAGAAGTGCAGAGTCGTCACTGTCAAAAATTAATATACTCAACTTTTTGTCTCTCGCAGAGGACGCAGAGGGATTTCTCTGCGATCTTTGCGCCCTCTGCGAAAAATAAGTGATGGGAATTTGTTTTTGACCGTTGCTATATAGTCAATTCAGTGATTTTTGAACAAGCCAACACAATCAATTTTTTTCCAACAATTCCCCAATCGCCTGACGAATGGCTTCCTCGTCGGACTTGTCGGCGATCAACGTCCCGTGTTCTGACTGAATGATAATCAAATTGTCAACGCCAGCCAACACAATGTCCTTGTGCGGGCCGGTGTTGCGGACAATATTATTGTGCGAATTGACGGCAATCACACGGGCGTTGGTCGTCAGATTGCCATCGGAATCGTGTTGTCCTTGGTGAATGCGGTCGAGTGCCTGCCAGGTTCCCACGTCATCCCAGCGAAACGGCACGTCGATGCACACGAGCGATTCGGCTTTTTCCAGCACGGCATAATCAATCGAAAGGCTTTGCATTTGCTGAAATTCCCGCGCAAGAACGGCGTCATAATCATTCGTTCCAAAAGCGGTTGCGATTTTTTTCAGTCCGCAACCCATGTCCGACTGAAATTCGGCGATTAATTCATAAATACGTTTGGCTTTCCAAACGAAAATCCCGGCATTCCAGCCAAAACGACCGGATTGCAGAAATTGCCCGGCGGTTTGCTGATCCGGCTTTTCGTGAAACCGCGACACTTCGTAAGCCGACGCAAAATGTGACCATTTTTGACACTCAGGGCTATTGATTCTCTCCGACCGCTCAATGTGGCCGTAGGACGTTGACGCAAACGTTGGCTGAACCGCAAGCGTCACAAGGCGTTCCGGCGATTCCTCAACCAGATCGACGGCAAAACGTATCGTATCGCAGAAAACAGAACGTGGCTCAATCCAATGGTCAGCGGGAAGTACGATCATCACGGCGTCCGGATCGTCCCGCAACAGATGAATCGCTACAAGCCCTATGCACGGAGCGGTGTTACGGCCAACAGGTTCGGCGATGATATTTCGCTCCGGCAACCAGGGGACAGCCTCGCGCAACAACGGAACCATGGATTGCCCCGTAACAACGAATGTTTGCCCGTGCGGCACGAGATCGCCAAGCGATTCGGCGGCGTCAAGCACGAGCGGCCGTCCGTTTTTCAACGGCAGGAACTGCTTGGGACGGCCCTTGTGACTCTCCGGCCAAAGCCGCGTTCCCTGCCCCCCGGCCATGATGATGACGTGTAACATGTGTTGTTCTACAGGTTGGCGGATAATTTACCCTTGAAAAAGTGTTTCATATATTTTCGAACGCCATTTGGCTGGCATTAATTTTTGTGATCTTTGTGGAAAGCTTTGTGTCCTTTGTGTTGAAATATTTTAACACAAACGATCGCAAAGAAATACACAAAGTTCACAGACAAGAAACACATCGCTATCGGGACAAAGAATGCACGGTACTGTGTCAATATGTTATTTTATTACAGTTCCAAAATAAAAGTTGCACTCGAAAAAAGAAAAAAAGACTCATTCCCGTTTCGTTTCACCCAGCACCGTTCTCAATTCTTCTCTCACGCCGGACAATCGCAAGTCGGCCCAGCAACCCCAGTCGGCACTGGAATTGTCGTTCGGGCCGACGTCGGTGATAAGCAGTAATTGAATGCTTTTGCCGCTCCAGCGGGAAAGATCGGCTGTGATTTTCTGC
>WRMR01000125.1 GCA_009776995.1 Planctomycetaceae bacterium
GGCGACTTCGAGACTCGTCACAGCCGCAGTCTGCTTGACCGCCTGACCGATCCGGTCGGCCAGATCGATCAGCTGATCGAGTTCCCCGGCCGAAGAAGCGATGTCGGCCTGAACGCGAAACGTACCACTGATGAAAAACGTGCCATGATTTTCCTCAGCTTGACATTGGGTGAAAAGACAGGTATTCTGGGCAGGAACGCTGGTATTCGGACTGTGGACGCTGGTGTTCTGAGCGGGAACACTGGTATTCGGACTGTGGACGCTGGCATTTTGAGCAGGAACACTGGCATTCTGAGCTTGGGTGGACATGGCGATCTTCCTTGAATCTGCCCGCAAGGTGCGGGGAGGTGCTAAAACTCAAGGAATGATACCATTTTCGCCCATTTCTCGCTCCCCCAATTCGCCTAACTTAACTACCAACCTCTGAACGGTAGGAAAATTTTTGACGAAATGACTGGTTTACGTTGAGACGTGCTGTTATACTTTTGTCGAGTGGCTGGTTTCCTGGAAATTGAGTCACGATACACAATTTTTGAGGGACAGCTTGCATCATGAGCGAAATTGCCGGTTTTTGTGACCAATCAAAACTGCAAAAAGTGCGTGTTGATCTGAAGGAACGCGGTTACGACATTGAAATTGGCGTTGGAAACCTGGTGCATCTTGGGCCGCTGATGACTTCGTTCGCCCAAGCCCGGCACGTTGTTTTGCTGACCGATGGGAACGTTGCCCCGTTGTATGCAGACAGTATTGCCGGGCATCTGGCCGCGTACGATCTCACCGTGGACATGATCATCCTTGAACCGGGCGAGGAAAGCAAGTCGGTCGCCGCCGCTGAATGCCTTTGGGAACGTTTGCTCGAAATCGGCACGGACCGGCAATCGATTGTCATGGCTGTCGGCGGTGGTGTGGTCGGCGATTTGGCCGGATTTGTCGCGGCAACATACTCCCGGGGATTGCGGTTTTTTCAAGTGCCGACCACCCTGCTGGCCCAGGTGGACAGTTCGGTCGGCGGCAAGGTCGGCGTCAATCTCGCCAGCGGGAAAAACATGGTCGGTGCGTTTCACCAGCCGCTCGGTGTACTGATCGACACGCAAACGCTCGACACACTGGATGACGCGCAATACCTGGCCGGGCTGGGTGAGGTGCTGAAATACGGCGTGTCCCTTGACGCATCGCTTTTTGAATTGCTTGAAGCGAATGTTGAGCCATTGCGACGGCGCGATCATCGGTTATTAACGGACATCATCGCCCGATGTTGCCGAATCAAGGCGGACATCGTCGAGCAGGACGAACGCGAAACCACCGGTTTGCGGGCAAAGCTGAACTACGGACATACGTTCGCACATGCTTATGAGACGCTGGCCGGTTACGGTACGCTCTTGCACGGATTGGCTGTTGCGATCGGGCTGGTTGATGCCGCAAAACTGGCGCGGGAACTTGGCCGCGTTGACGACGATTTTGTCAAACGGCAAATTGAGCTGAACCGGCAGTTCGGGTTGCCCGTCCGGTTTGACGGCATCGACCCGGATCAGGTGATCGGCTTTATGTTGCGTGACAAGAAAGTAGTCGGTGGGACGTTGCGATTCGTGCTGCCGACGGAAATCGGGCAATGTGAATTGGTCGGTGATATTGCGTCTGAGACGGTCAAACAGGTTTGGGTGTGTGAATGAACCAGAGCCGCGACAGTCATGGGGCGGTCGTCCCGATTCGACCGCTCGGTAACCCTTGCGGTTCGGACTTATGCCTCAACGGAGTTCATATCATGGAAAACATTATCTGCATGAAATGGGGCGCGAAATACGGCGCGAATTACGTCAACATTCTTGCGGGTATGGTTCGGCGGAACATGACGCGACCGTATCGTTTTGTTTGCTTTACGGACAACGGCAACGGGTTGAATGCAGACATCGAAGTGCAGCCGCTCCCTGAACTCGAATTGCCGGAGGAACTGCCGGAACGCGGATGGAACAAACTAACCGTCTTGGGTGAAAAACTTGCCGATCTGGAAGGCCGGGTACTTTTTCTCGATCTTGATGTGGTGATTCTCGACAGTCTGGAACCGTTTTTCGAATTGCCGGGCGAGTTTCGCATCATTGATGATTGGGATTTCAAAGGGAAAATCATCGGCAATTCGTCCGTGTTCCGCTTCGAGATCGGGAAACACGCCGATGTACTCGACCATTTTCTCACACACGGTGAGGAAGTGCGTGCCACACACCGGAACGAGCAGGCGTACCTCTCGCACGCCATTCACGCGAAAGGTATTTTGGAATACTGGCCCGAATCGTGGTGTCGGAGTTTCAAACGGCATTGCGTCCGTCGGTTTCCGCTGGGGTATTTTTTTCCTCCCATCAAACCGGCAAACGCCAAAATCGTCATTTTTCACGGCAATCCCTGTCCCGACAGGGCTATCAAAGGTTTTGTCGGCAAGTGTGGTTACCGTGCCGTCCGCCCGACACAGTGGGTCGCTGATACCTGGCGGGAATCGTGTGATTAAAAATGTATCTTTCACGCAAACAGCAACCGGGAACGGAGTGACCGCCCAACCTGAAACCCGAAGTCTGAATCCCCATGCCCATCATCACGGCACAACAGGAACGATTGCAGAGTGACCTTCGCGGTCTGATCGAAGGGGAGGTGCGCTGCGATGAGGTTGCGCTCCGGTTGTATTCGACCGACGCAAGTTTGTTCGAGTGTCGGCCGCTTGGGATCGTGTATCCACGGAACAAGGACGATGTGGCCGCCTGTATCCGTTATGCGTCGGAACACGGACTTTCGATCCACGCCCGCGGTGCGGGAACCGGTCGCACGGGTGCCTGCCTCGGACACGGACTTGTCCTTGATTTCACCAAGCACATGCGGCGCATCGTGCAAGTCGCCGACGATTCGGTCGCAGTGCAGCCGGGGGCAACGCTCGAACGGGTCAACAGCCAGTTGACGCAAGCCCAAGGGCAGATCATCGGCCCTGATCCCGGTTATCTGCCCGCAACGACCATCGGCAGCATGTTGGCTGTCGATGGTGCCGGACCGCGATGGCTTTCGCGCGGTTATCCGCACAATGCGGTCCGCAAGCTGCAAGTCGTCCTTGCCAACGGCGAAATCGTCACGTTGGAACGTTCCGACATCCGGGGTTCAACTCAACAACCCCATTCGGAGAACGACACGTTATTTGCCGGGCAACTGTCGCGGGAATTGGCCAAGTACCTGTCGTTGACCTCGGTCTCGAAAGCCGTTGCAAAACAATCCATCCTCAGCGAAAACGGGTTGCCCGGCCGATTCGGCTATCGCGTCTGCGATGTCATGCATCCCAATCGTCAGACCAACGCCCCGGTCAATCTCATACCGCTCTTGCTTGGTTCGGAAGGCACTCTGGGAATCATCACACAGGCCGAGCTCGATACCGTTCCGGCTCCGCAATCGTCGGGTATTGCCCTGTTCCTGTTCGACCTGCTCGACAATGCCATGCAGGCCGTCCCGATCATCCGGGCGCATCATCCGGCGACCTGCGACCTGATCGACCGCCGCCGCATCACACTGATCCGCGATTGGGACGCACGGTTCAATTCGTTTTTACCGCACGACGCCGAAGCGATTCTCGTCGTCGAAATGGAGGGCGATAACCCACTGTTCGTCGGCGACCGCCTGCACGACCTGGTCAACGAACTGCGTTACAACCGCCGATTGTGTTACACGACACGGGTTGCGACCCAACCGGATGACCTTGCACTGTTCCGAAGCCTTGTTGCCAAATCGCAGTTCGCTCTGTACCGGATGCAGCATTATCTGAGCGGGATTTCGCGTTTTGAAGACACGGTTGTCCCAATCGACCGGCTTTCGGCGTTTATCGTCACCGTGCAGAATTTATTCAAGCGTCACGAATTGGCACCCTCATTTTTCGGACATGTCGGCCACGGTCAAGTCAGCGTACAGCCAATACTCAACCTTTCGTCAATCGACGCACTGGTGCAACTGCGACGGGCTGTCCCTGAATATTATGACACGGTTTTGCAATGGGGCGGTGCCATTAGTTCGGAACAGGTATTCGGCTGGGCCAAGACGCCATACATTCCGGTTCAATGTGAGGCTTACTTTCCGGTTTTCGAACAAGTCAAAAAACTGTTCGACCCGCAGGGGTTGCTCAATCCTGGAAAAATCATCCCGCGTCAGGACACGCCACCGCTCGAATACCGCAGCCCTGTCGTATCAAAACGTCATCTGGCCAATGTCGCCCTGTACGACCGGGCAAACGAACCGGCAATGCAAATGGTCGAACCTCTTTCCGACGAATCTGTCAACGAACCTCTGCAACGTCAATTGGAAGTGCAGCTCAAATGGGAACCGGAGACGATTCACGAGACGACCATGCGATGCAACGGTTGCGGTTTATGCCGAAGTCGTGGGCCGGACACGCGAATGTGCCCCGTTTTTCGCCGCGAAATGAACGAGGAATCAGCCCCACGGGCCAAAGCCAACCTGATGCGCGGCATCCTCGATGGCCAAAGTGATCTTGGATTGCTGACATCAGGACAGTCGAAAACGGTGGCCGATTACTGCATCCATTGTCACTTGTGCCGACTTGATTGCCCGGCGGAAGTCGATATGCCGCAAATCGCGTTTCAAAGTCAATGCGCCTACGCCGCCGCGCATGGTCTTTCGCTTTCCGACCGCTTTTTCTCGAACCTTGACCGAACTTTGAAGTTCCTTGTGCCGATCAGTTGCCCGGTGAATTGGTCGATCACCAACCGATTCACCCGTTGGCTTTATGAAAAACTGTTTGGGCTGTCCCAGGCGAGAAAGTTGCCGAAACTGGCCAAAATCAGTTACCTGTCCCGTGCGATTTGGTACAAGCGTCTCTCGAAACCCTCACGCCGCCGCGACCGGAAAGTGGCCCTGTTCGTTGATATTTATGCGAACCATTTTGAAACACGCATTGCCGACGCAGCGGTCAAGGTTCTCGAACACAACGGCATTGATGTGTATGTGCCGGGACGTCAACAGGCATCAGGTCTGTTTGCGATTACCTGCGGGAATCGCGACCGGGCGGAAAAACTCTCGCGAAAGAACATCTCGCTACTGGCTGACGTGATCCGGCAAGGTTATCATATCGTCACACTCGAACCGGCCTCGGCTTTGTGTTTGACGGAGGAGTACGGCTACATGACCGATGATGCCGACTTCCCGCTGGTGGCTGCCAACACGAGCGACGTGATGACCTACCTGTACCGCTTGCATTTGGAAGGGAAATATCAGCTCGATTTTTCGCCGCTTCCGGCGACTATCGGATATCATGCGCCCTGCCGTTCGCTGATGCTTGGACGATGCCACCTGACCGAACAGACGCCTGCCGAACAATTGTTGCGGCTCGTGCCGGAATTGACCGTCAAGCGTCTCGAATACGGCTGTTGCGGCCTTGCGGGCAGTTTCGGACTGGCGGCCGGGAGTTTCCGCATGAGCCTGCGCATCGGGTTGCCGCTGTTTTCCGCCCTGCGCGACCCGGCCATTCAACTCGGGACGTCCGAGTGCTGCTTGTGCAAGATGCAAATGGAACAAGGCGGAAACAAACGTGCCTTGCATCCGATTGTGTTACTCGCCCACGCTTATGGTTTTCTGCCGGAAATCGAACCGGTCGTATCCCAACCAGTTTCCCGGCCCCGACAACTGGTTACAAAACTTACTCGTTGCAACATCTAATGCAAATAAAAATTCGGCTGAAATGTTACCATTAATCTAACACATTTCTCTTCTGCCAAATCGTGATTTTTTGCAAATATTTTGCAGAAATGCAACAAATGATGTTGTTTTCATCACGATTTTTTCGCATGATTCACATATATCTCTTGATTATATGCGCGAAAAACAAAATTTCGTCGGCCAATGAAATTCGGCACAAAATATCATGCGTTTATCACTGAAAACGATTTTGGCTTATACGGACAATCTTTTTGATACGGAGTACCGTCCTGCGGTTGAAAAACGTATCGGCGAAGAAGGCGTGGCCGGATATTTGATGGACCGGATACGTGCCGTCGTCAGTAGTCCGGATATCCTAGTTCCTGGACGGTGCGGTGAAAAAGAGGAATTGTCGGTCAATCTGGTTGCCGCCTATTTCGACAACCTGCTTTCGGATACGGAACAGACACAGTTTGAAACAATTTGTCTGCGGTCGGATATTTATCTTGCCGAAGTTGCCTGTACACACCAGATTTTGACGACCATTCTGGGGCAGCCGGCAAAATTGAACCGTGATTGCCGCCTGCGGCTCTACGCGATTCCGCGACATCGGAAGGAGCTGCCCACTGACGTTCCGGTGAGCCATGAGTCTGTTGAAGTTGAACAGGAAATGGCCGAAACCCAATTCGAAGAACCCGCACCCCGCAAAAACCGCCGCATTACTGTCACCGTCCAGGAAAACAGCGTTATGCAGACCTCGCCATCGCAAGAATCGCATGAAGTGTCCCCGGAGTCACAGGCAAATCAAATGGAGCAAGATGGGCAAATTGAGCAAGTTGACCAACCCGATCAGCCGACCATCACTGTTCGTTCTGTCAGCAACAGAATCAGCCGGTTGGGACAGGCGTTTGCGCACCAAAAACGTCATCGGCAGGTCATGATGATCTCGTCCCTGGTTCTGATGTTCCTGTGTGCTTCGATTTATCTGATTGCACATATCAAGCCCCGGCAACCGAAGAATGAAGTCGCCCAACATCGGCCACGTGCTACCCCGACAGGCATTGTGGCACTTGAGGACGATCATGACAACAACCGGCATTTTGATGAACATCACGGGTTGTGGCAACAACGCGACATGGCATCGTCTTCCGCCGATTCCGGAGTTGCCGCATTGAGCGGAGGCGAGATGGTGGCTTCCGCCAATCCACTGTACTCGTTTCATGATTCGCCGGGAGCGGTGATGCAGTATCTGCCAGGCGAAGGCGGTGCCTTATCGCAAGTCCCCTATTCAGCCAATATGACGCCGGGTTCTTCCCCGCCGTTCCCCCAGCAACCGGTCGCCGCACAGTCCCCAACGATACAGCCAGGGCAACCTCAACCCGTTGCCCCCATGCCACCCCTGTCGGTGGCACAGCAAAATCCGTTGCTCCAACCCAATTCGCAGGCCGTCAACACTCAAGTCAATGTCATGGCAACGGCTGCAACGGCAAGGCCAAACAGCCTGCCTGTCGGCCAAAACCCGACAAATCTGCAATTTGGCGGACATTATGGCGTACAACCGTCTGCCCAGCCCACACAACGGCAGCCGGAATCGACGATCCAGTTCATCGATCGTGGGAACGTTCCAAGTGTCAACCAGTTTATCAACCCGACGCTTCCTGCGGTGCAACCGCCAACTTGGGAAACCGGCGGCTATCCCGAGGGGGCCAATCAAACCACGTCGCCTGCGACAAATCACCAGGCCACCTTTCCCTATTATATGCAAGCACCGGGTGCGCTGACCAATTTGCCGGATGGAACCGACCAGGCAATCGAGCAGGCTTCCTATACGCCCCGACCCAGGCAGCCCAATCAACCGCCGCCGTTGATTGACCCCATGACCGTTGAGCCGGATTGGACCGAGTCCCGGGACAGCAATTTTGAACAAGTCAACATTGCGTCTCACGCCCAGCCAAACCGCGATGCGTCACCGCCGTTGCGGTTACCGGAAAATAGTGCGTCGCGCGACGAATCGCACAATCGGCCACAGATGCAACATCGCATCGTGCCGAATGGGTCCATGGCCGATTCGGGGTTTCCGATGCTGCTCCTCAGTACGGAAGACCTCGTCCTGGTTCGTGACACACCGGACTCGGAATGGTCTTGGTTGCCGGTTTCCAAGCAACTGGACCATGACATTGTGCTTGTTCCGGCACCGTTCCGTGCGGCGTTCAGATTTCCCAACGGCATCGTCGTGGAAACGGAAGGCGACACGCGCGTTCGCATCCTGCCCGACGACGAAGCGGGACTTCCAGCACTCGCCTTCGATTGCGGTCACCTGACCATTTATGCGACACGGAATCCGTCGTCCAATTCCAACATTTCCCAATCGTTGCGAATCGTCACGCCGGTCGGTGGTGGTGTGCTACGGTTGACCGACACGGACAGCTTTGTTACAATCGCCTCGGAAAATAAAACGACCGTCAAATTACTCAAGGTCACACGCCCTTATGAATCGGTGACGGCCAATCCTGTGTTCTACAGAAGTCATCTCGAGACGAACGTGGTCTATTGCCCGAACCTGATGACCTTCCCGGCCAACGGGAAGACGATTTACTGGCAAAAAGACGGCTATGCCGACGAATGGAAACTTGGCACCGCGTCGATTTTCCCGATCGACCTGGAAAAAAGCACCGGCCCGATCCTCCTGTACAACACAACCGGCATCATCGTCTCACCGGCAGTCGTCTGGCCTGCGCTGGTTTCGCACGATGGCCGTATCCCGATTTCAAAGATCGACCTGAAAAACCAGTTCGTCACAATGCCCCACACTTTCTACCCCACCCCGTCAAAAACCTGGCTGCTCAAGTAAGAAGCCGTGAAAAAATCACGGTTCCAAAGAGTGGAACAACCCAAGAAACACCATGACACACGACAAGAACGTTGAGACGCTGAATTGGATAGACGCAGGGAATTTTTCGCAGTCCTGCCTGCGGATGATCGACCAGACACTGTTGCCGGTCGAACTGAAAATACTCGACTGCCGCACGATTGAAATCGTGTGGGAGGCCATCAAAATGTTACGGGTGCGCGGTGCCCCGGCGATTGGCATCGCGGCGGCTTACGGCCTGTGCATTGGGTTGCAACCGCTTTTTCATGACGGTGACGAGCCGTCGGAGACGGAATTTTTCGATAAGCTGAAAGCGTCGCACGATTATTTGGCCGGAAGTCGTCCCACGGCGGTCAACCTGTTTTGGGCACTCGATCGCATGACAGCCAAAGCCGAATCGCTGCGCGGAGCCATGCCGCCAAGTCAACTGGCCGACGCTCTGCTCGCCGAGGCGCGACTGATTCACGAGGAAGACCGCCGCATCTGTCGCGCGATCGGCCATCATGGGGCGGCACTCGTTCGCGACGGCGATTCGCTCCTGACCCATTGCAACGCGGGCGGTCTGGCAACGGCGGACTACGGCACGGCACTGGCCGTCTTTTTTGCCGCGACGGAACAGGGCAAAAAAATTCATGTTTTTGCCGACGAAACCCGTCCGCTGTTGCAAGGGGCCAGACTTACGTCATGGGAGCTTTGGCAGCGGGGCATCGACGTGACGCTGATTTGCGATTCGATGGCCGCACTGGTCATGCGGCAGGGCAAGGTCAATGCCGTGTTCGTCGGGGCGGATCGCATTGCCGCCAACGGCGACACGGCCAACAAGATCGGCACTTACGGCGTTGCGGTTGCGGCCAGGGCGCATGGCGTACCGTTTTATGTGGCCGCACCGGTTTCAACTTTTGACCTGACCATCGCCGACGGCAATCTGATTCCCATTGAAGAACGCAATCCGGACGAAATCCGTTGCGGATTCGGCACTCGCACCGCCCCGGCGGAAGTCCGTGTCTATAACCCCGCGTTCGATGTCACGCCTGCCGAACTGATCACGGGCATCGTCACCGAACACGGTGTCATCTCGCCGGTCCATTGCGAAAATATTGCGACCATGATCAATGCAGGATAGGGAATGTTCACGTGATGATTGCGCGGCTCCCAAGAACCCGTCGCTGACGATCCGGGTTACTGTTGGGAAACCACGATTTCGGCTTTGGCCATGTTGTAGAGTGCTCAGTCACCACAATCGTAAGGGAGCGGCTTGCCCTGGAGTATGCAAATCGCGTTTTCTGCGGCATGTTGTTCGGCGGTTTTTTTCGTGTTTCCCCAAGCGGCCGGAAAATACTGGCCCTTGACACGAACGGCGATTTTGAAACACTTGCTGTGATCGGGACCTTTTTCGTCCAGGATCATGTAGTCGGGATGCATGCCATAATCCTTCTGAATCATATCCTGCAACATTGACTTGTGGTTATCGCACGAAAGACTGTCGGCCATTTTCATCACTTCCGGCGCGAAATGCTGGAGAATAAACCGTCTGGCGATTTTGATTCCGCCATCAAGATACAAAGCGGCAATAATTGCCTCAACCGCGTTGGCCAAAATGGACACAGGAATCTGATTGTCGCGTCCCACACCGCGACCGATACGGATAAAGTTTTGCAAATCAAGAGATTGTGCGATTTTCAGACAGGTTTCCCGGCTGACGACGGCGGATTTGATTTTTGTCAGGTCTCCTTCATCGCGACCGGGAAACTTTTTGAATAACAACTCGCAAATCACGTAGCCGAGAACCGCATCGCCCAGAAATTCGAGACGCTCATTGGAATCTGTCGGCGTATCCGCGCCGGACGAGTGCGTCAACGCTTGTCGCAACAGCGCCAAATCGTCAAAATTGTATGCCAGCTTTTGCTCGCATTCTTTGAATAAGGCACTTTGATTCATTTCCGGGTTTCGCGACGCCTATCGAGAAAACAAAATACAATGAGAACCATTCGGTAAAATTTCATTGTACCTCAATCGACAAAAATTTTCAAGACACAGCGTTTCATACTTTTAAGAAGTCCGGTCGCTCCGCTTTGTTGCGATCTTGACTTTCATTCTGAAATATACCACCAACCGCCAATAAACTGGCATTTTCACAATTGAGAAATTATGTGATATTTCCTCCTTTGGCATTCATCAAGCAAGGAGGACATCCATGTTGCGAGCGGGTTATACCGACGAGGAAAAATCTCTTTTTCAACAACTGCGATACAGCTATCCCGATGAACGCGTCATGCGGCGGTTTGAAATTCTGTGGCTTCATGCTTGTGGAAAATTCGCGCCGGAGATTGCGATCATCGTTCAGCA
>WRMR01000126.1 GCA_009776995.1 Planctomycetaceae bacterium
TGTATTAATGTAATGCCTTATTTGTGGTTTGCTTACAACGTTTTTACCTTAAAGTTTGGAAGGACAAAAAAATAAAAATGTTAATCAAGTTAAGGGGGGGGGGGGGGGCTACTTAGGTGCTTTTACCCTGGTTGAACTTCTTGTTGTCATTGCGATCATCGGGATTTTGATCGCCCTGCTTTTGCCGGCAGTTCAGGCCGCCCGTGAGGCGGCAAGGCGAATGCAGTGTTCCAACAATCTCAAGCAAATCGGGTTGGGAATCCACAATTTTCACGATTCGAGAAAAGCACTTCCGCCGTCGAATTTTTTCGACTTGAACCGCTCGACGCTTTTTGGGTTTCTGTACCCTTACATCGAACAAGCCCCCTTGCATGAAATCATTGCGAAAAGCTATGATCCAGGGTGGGGGCCTTATGTGACATTTCTCAATATGTGGCGTGACCAACTGTCCCAACAAGAACGCATTGCTCTTGGGAGTGTTTCCGCCTACAAATGTCCCAGCAAACGTAGCAGTGGACCGGCCTACACGACGGACACCTCCGCAGGCGGCGATAAGCCCGGCCCCCAGGGGGATTATGCTTACGTTGTTTCCGTTCGGGGAGACACTGCCTCCGGAGCCAATAATCTTGGTTGGTGGGATCATGGTTCCGGGTCAGGGGCTCCCGGAGCCCCGTATGATGCAATTGAACGACGCTTGCACCTGGTAGCCAGTCCGTTCCAGGTTGCCCGTTCGGCATCCGGGGTATGGCAAGACGGCTCCATGACGCTGAAAATCACGTTCGGGTCCGTTACCGATGGATTGACCAACCAGTTATTTCTCGGGGAAAAGCATATCCCGCTGGGACGTGTTGGAAATTGTGATGCAACACAAGTGGGGCCTGCTCTCAATCAGCCCAACAGCGGCGACTGTTCGTACCTGCTGACCGGTGTTTGGAAGTCGCCTGCCAGCGGCCGTAATATCAGCAGTTTCGATGATGGCAACGGATCGCCGCCCTATACGCCTCTTCAACACACGATTGCGCGTTCCGGGGATTTCAAAGAAGATGAATTCAACCCCATCCGAAGTTACGGCTTCGGGAGTTATCATACCGGCGTTTGTCCGTTTGTGATGGGGGATGGTTCCGTCCAGTCAATGTCGGTCACGTCCACGTTTCAAGTTTTGGAGGCTCTTTCCATGATGAGCGACGGGCTTTCCGTGTCGATTCCGTAACGGTCCACGGCCATGCATGTTTGGCTCATGAAATCAAGGGAGACACAAATCATGAAGTGTTATTTATCCATTGTTTTTGGGATGGTTTTGGGGATGTCGGCATTGGGATGCGGACAAAATCACTCGCTTCAGGGAAAAGTGACCTACGAGGATGGCACCCCCATTACTGCCGGCTTCGTGAATTTTTCTTCGGACACTTCCTTGTCCCGGGGAAAAATCCGCTCCGACGGTTCATACGTCGTCGGTACACTCAAAGATACCGATGGAATTCCCAAAGGAACGTATAAGGTTTACATCACCGGTGCGGAAGTGGCTATGGAAACTGCTCAATCCCAGAGACCCCGAGTGGATGCAATGGGAAATCCCATCCAAACGATGGCCGCATATCGTAAATTGGTCCATCCCAAATACATGACGACCAGTACGACTCCCATTACCTGTGAGATTCCTGCGGAGAAAAATCGTTTTGACATTATTGTCGAACCGCCGGTCTATTGATTTCGACATTCATTTGTGTTAAATTCATTGATGTGTGTTTGAAAAAGAGTTTCTTATCATTCGTGTCAACAAAAACTAACTACTGAAAGGGTTTTTCCATGAAAGAACACCAATGTCATTGCTGTCCGCCGACACTGCCGAGTATCCCCGAATCCGTGTTTCGGCTCAACCGTCGATCCTTTATTGCCGGGGCCGCCGCTGCCGGGAGCGTTTTAGGCGGTTTGTCCTGGAATTCGATTCTTATGGGGGCGTCCGCTCAACAAATCCCGATGCCGCCCGGTCGTGTGCCGCTTGTCGTCAAGCCGATTCTCCTGCATGACCTGCCGCAACGTTCCGAGCGGACGGTTTCCTGGCGCAATTGGGGTGGGGTTCAAACCCAGGAGGATGCCGACAAGGAAGCCGCACGAATTACAGCCGAACTGGCCGACATCAAAAAAACTGCGGATTTCCCGGTCGAGTTCATGGAAGTGACGACCGCGACGAATATGGCCAATATGGTCGAACACGCCGATATCGCCAAGGCTGATTTGCTTATCGTGTATGGTGCCGGTCATGGACTTGATCCGCTCAAGACCATCAACAAAGACGCGATTATCTTCCAACGCTGGAAGAGTGGTCCGGTTTACCTGCAATATGAAATCGTGTCGCCGCGGTTTTTGCGGCAGCATACCGACGGGCAACAAGTGCCGCATATTCAGCCGGAGGACGTCGTGACCGACAGCCTCGACGAACTGACCTGGCGGCTCCGTTCGTTGTGCGGTCTGAAAAATGCGAAAAACACGAAAATCATCACCATCGGCGGTGCCGGCGGCTGGGCCCAGCCGGCCGGTTCGGTTCCCAAGCGGGTGGAAGAAGTCTGGGGCTACCAATTCCTTGACATTTCCTACCCTGAACTCGGCAAGTTGCTCGAAGAAGCCAAAGCGGACGCCGCGACCATGACGGTGGCTGCCGCACGCACGGATGAGTACCTGAAAATCCCGGGGACGATTCTGGAACCGGCAACGCCGTTCAGTCAGCCGGTAACACGGGAATTTCTCGTCAACTGTTTCGTGCTTGACAAGGTGTTCCGCCAACTCATGCTGGAAGCCGGTTGCCGAAACCTCACGATCAACAGTTGCATGGGGACGATCATGGAAGTTTCCAAGACCGCCGCCTGCCTGACGCTTTCGACGCTCAACGACGATGGTTACCTGGTCTTTTGCGAATCGGACTTTGTGGTCATCCCGTCGGGTGTGTTGCTGGCCAACATCACGGGCAAACCCGTGTTCCTGTGCAATCCATGCTTCCCCCACGAACAGTTCCTCACATTTGCCCACTGCACCGGTCCGCGTAAAATGGACGGCAAAAAGCTCGAACAAACCCGCCTTGTCAGGCACTATGAGTCGGACTTTGGAGCCGCACCCAAGGTCGAATATCCCAACGGCACACTCTTCTCGGCCATCTCGCCCGACTTCGAATCGAAGAGTTGGTTCGGAATGACCGGTGAAGTCATCGACGCGCCGCACCGGCCCATTTGCACCACGCAAATCGACCTCCGCTACAAATGTCCGTCGTCGGTTTTGGCCGAACGCATGCACGGATTCCACTGGATGCTGGGCTACGGCGATTACCTGAAGGAAATGGGTTATGCGCTCCGCCGCGTCGGTATTGCTTGGGATAACCTGGACAAGATTTCCTAGTGGTCCGTCAATCCTAAAAATACTTGTTGACTAAAAACTTGACAATTCCTCCGTGTGTTGGGGCGTTTTCACCCCAACACACGGAGGAATGGAACAATTGGTGATGCACGATTTTCGGACGCAAAAAAAGTGACACCCCTTTGTAAGTGCAGGCGATAAAATGCCCGCTATGATTTCAAGTTTTCCCACATTTTCAGCGATTCCACCATGTAACCGGTGACGTCCATTTCATAGACGTTTTCGAGCAGACTGCCGGTGACAACGTCACAGGTGTTGCCGTAAGCCCGCGTTTCACCGTCTTTCATCACCATGATCGTGTCGCCAAGCCGCAGGGCAAGGTTCAAGTCGTGCAAAACGCCTACCACGGCGCGGTTCCCGTGCCGTGACCATTCCTTGAGGTACTCGACCAACTCAAACTGATATTTCAAATCCAGGTGGTTTGTCGGCTCGTCCAGCAGGATAATATCCGGGTCCTGGGCAAGGGTTCGCGCCAAAAATACACGTTGAAGCTGCCCGCCGGAAAGCCTGGTGATCTCCCTGTCTTTCTCGCCCAACAGGTCCACCGTCTCCAAACAGCGTGTCACAAATTCCCTGTCCATGTCGGATGGCAATCCCAGGAACTTGCCTTGGATATGAAGATAACGCCCCATCATAACCGTATCAAAAACGGTGTAGGAAAAATAGATTCCGAACGTTTGGCTCAACAGGGCGATTTTCCTTGAAATGTCCTGATGCTTCATCTTTCGGACAGACTTTCCGCCGATTTCAATTTCGCCTCGAAAGGGCAAGAGGTTCACCATCGTTTTCAGCAGCGTGGTCTTCCCGCAACCGTTCGGCCCGATCACAAGCAAATTCTCGTTGCTTTTCACGCGCAACGAAACATTTTTGACGACATCCGTGCCGCCATAACCAGCGGACACGTTCTTGAGTACCAGCATTTCATTTCCTCCCGCCGAAATAAAGACAGGCGAAAAACGGTGCGCCGATGATCGCCGTGACCGCACCGACGGGAAGTTCGCTGGGCGACGCGACCGTCCGGGCAGCCAGGTCGCAAATCACCATTAATGCGCCGCCGAACACAGCCGACATGGGGACGACGCATCTGTGCGCCGCGCCGAATATTTTGCGCACGATGTGCGGAACCACCAAATCGATAAAGCCAATTACCCCGCAAAACGCAATGGCACTGCCGGTCAGTGCCGCCGCCGCGATCAGCAGGATGCGTTTCACCGCTTTCAGAGGGACGCCCATCGTTGCGGCCTGGTCTTCGCCGAACGTCATCATGTCCAGTTCGCGGTGATAGTGGGTAATGAACAGCGTTCCCGCCACGGTGACGGGTGCAAGAATCCAAACGACCGGCCAGTCTTTCATGGCAAAACTCCCCATTTGCCAATACAGGAGCTTCTGGATGTGGTCTTGCGACAACGCCGACAGGAGCGTTGTGACGGCGTTGACGAAAAGCGAAAACACCATGCCGACCAGAATAATCGTGTGATTTTGCATTTGAACGTCCAGTTTTTGCGCAATGCCAATCGCAACAAAAATCGTCACAAGCCCGAAGAGAAAGCCCATCACAGGCAGGGCAAAGTTTGCGGCGACCGGCAGAATCGCACCGTAAAAGATCACGAGACATGCCCCGAACGACGCGCCGGAGGACACGCCCAGCGTGTAGGACGACGCCAACGGGTTACGCACGACGGACTGCATCACCGCGCCGCTCACCGAAATCGCGCCGCCGGCCACGAACGCAAGTAGTGTCCGGGGAAGCCGCAGATTCCACACGATGGCGACGGTAGCGGTTTTGATATGTTCGGGAAGTTCAAAACCGAACACCTTGTGGCCAATGATGCGAAAAAGATCGCCGGGCGGTATGGACCCGCTCCCCAGCACCGCGCCGAGCACGATGACAAGTCCACTCACGCATACAGCCGCAAGCATTTTGGTTTTCATGTTAGTATTTGTCCGGGTACACGGCTTTTGCCATTTGCTGCAACGATTTCATGACGTTATGGGTCGGCCGGCTTGACGACGCCGCATCGATGAAATACACATCGCCGTTCCGAACGGCCGTGATCACGTCCCAGCCGGGCCGGGACATGATTTCCTTCACAGGCTCGTCGATGGCGTCAACATTAGTTAGTATCACGTCGGGGTTTCGTTTCAAAATCACTTCATCCGACACGGCGATCCATTGATTTCTGTCAGCAAGGATATTCTCCGCGCCGATCATCTCAAGCATCTCATGCAAAAACACGTCCCGGCCAAAACTGTACAAACTGTAGGATTCGGCGGAAATCTCGAAATAGACCGTTTTCCTGCCGGTGACGGTTTCTGCGGTTTTCGCAACGGCGTCAATCGTTTCGTCCATGTCCGCGACAATCGCATTGCCTTTTTCAACGGCGTTCACGACCTTCGCGATGAACCTGATATCCTCCTGAATGCCCGCGATACTTGAAGTGGTCGGAATAAAGAGTACGCAGATACCGACGTCGGAAAGCACCTGGAACGGGTCGATGCCGCCGGTCTTGCACATCCCCGCCACGAAAATGACATCCGGTTCCAGAAGAAGGATTTGCTCCCCGTCGGGTGCCATCATATTGAAGAGCGGAATGTCATCGGCAAGCCCGTCGATTCCACGCGAGTAAGTGTCGGCGGCGACAATTTTATCGGCAACACCCAACGCGGCAAGGATTTCCGTGTTGGACGGACCCAGGGAAATGATCCTGTCGATTTTTTGCGGCAACGTGACGGGATTGCCCTCCCTGTCCGCCGTCTGCGCCGTATCGGAGCTTTGCGTCGACGTCCCGGTGTGACAGGCCGTTGCGGTCAACAGCACAACGGCCGTGAGGAAAAGTGCGATGATTCGGTTGTTGGTTTGCATTTTGTTATTTCCTGATCCAATCCTCGCAAAGAATGTGCCTTTCACTCAACAGCAGCCGGGAACGGAGTGACCGGTTTTTGAGTGGAAACCGCCCTCTCCAGTCACTCCGTTCGGCCACTTCGTGACCTCTCTGCGTTTCCGGCTACTGTTCTTGCACTTCGTTCCCGGTTGCTGCTTTTTGCGTAAAAACTTGGGTTAAAGACACTTTCTAAAAATATAGCGTAAAAAACGGGAGTGTAACATATCTACGGTAAATTCACCACCTTTCCATCCGTCGGGTCGTAAAGGTTCTCAACCACTTCCGGTTCTGTTGTATTGGAAACAAATTGAACATGTCCGTCACAAAATCCCATATTGACTCCGCCGGGATGGGAACTGCTTAAATAAGCCCAGGCATCGATTCGTGTGGGGTTGGGATTTGTATCTCTTTTCCCGTTGTAAAAATACGGCGGTTGGAATTGAACTTGCGATCTCAAATACGAATAGGGGTTATTTGAATCCGCTTTCGAAGCATTGAGAGTGGCGTGTATGCAGGAAAAGTAAGCCGTCCAGGCGGACATGAACTGATTCGTGGATTCACCGAAAAGAATCGTATGGGAAGTTCCGTCTGTGATTGACTCCAAAGATATTCCCTGGGGACTTTTGCTTTTGTTATTCGCATCCATGACCCAATTATTGGCAAAATAATGTGTTCTTGCACTGTTGATGTCAACAACATTGGGCATAAAACAGATAGACACCATTTCCCTGTCAAACTCAAATTTTTTGAATTTACCTCTTTCCGCATTGTCTTTGTGGGATTTCAGCGGAGCAATCGTTGCGTCATAAGCAGGACTCGCCCCGGAAGGACAAAGCAGGTACTTGAGTTTTACTTGGGTATATTCCGGTCTGTCGTAGAATGCGTTTGAACCGGCTAATA
This sequence comes from Planctomycetaceae bacterium, assembly GCA_009776995.1. Taxonomy (GTDB): domain Bacteria; phylum Planctomycetota; class Planctomycetia; order Pirellulales; family Thermoguttaceae; genus WRMR01. The sequence continues at coordinate 7,188 of WRMR01000126.1, forward strand.
TCACCGAATCAAAAACAGGCAAGGGCTGGTTATTGTTCTCAATGTATGGGCCTATCATGTAAGGCCATGAAGGTCCGGCGGAATTGGCTGTAGGCAATGCCACGCCGGAGTTAGTATGGGTCGGAGTCCATACTCCCGGTGCAAAAAATTTGTGGGCAGAGTGGAAGTTATGCTGCGCTAAAGCAATTTGTTTCAGTTGATTGGTGCAGGACATACGACGTGCCGCCTCTCTTGCCGCCTGCACCGCCGGAAGCAGGAGAGCAATCAAAATGCCGATAACGGCGATGACGACAAGAAGTTCGACGAGCGTGAAGCCGGAAAACGAACGGGGATAGGGCGAACGCGCAGAATCGTTGCGCAACCCGACATGGGGGAGCGTGAAAGACATACCAATGGTCCTTGTTTTGCGGGAACTTGGGAAATTTGTTATCGCCTTTCCCCTTCGTCCTTCGCAAACGGGGAACGGCACAATAAGCGGAGATTGGTAGGTCTTCTGACTCCCGGAAAGAAACGCGGCCTTCTCAATTCGTTGCCGTCATAAGTGTCGGCAGGAACCAATGGCTTTCAGTGATCTGCATTTCCTGTTGCTGTCTGTTGACAGTCCGGTTACAGCGGCGAGGACCGTTTCGGCATTGCACCGAATTCCCTGTTATCGACCGATTGAAGAATGGGACGGAAAAACCGTCAAAACAATCGCGTCGAACACCATACTCCTCATACTCGTTTCTGATTCTATACTTGGAAAAAAGCCTGTCAAGAGAACACCGGAAAAAAATTCAAAAAACGAGGCTGTCGCACAAAAATTGTTATTTGCGATCATTGATTTGCTTCAACCTGGCTGTGATCTTGTGATAGTTGTCCGGATCATGCGGGAACGTGCAGTTTGTGCAGTTCTTGATTTTTTTCGCGTTGCCTGAATACCCGAAGTTTCCACCGCATTGGTCGCCCAAATCATAAAGCGGGCAATAACAAAACAGGCAATTGAACCGTTCAGGATCGCACTGCTCATGGCATGGAAAATAACGGCAATCGACGTTACGGAAAAATTTGTCACTGTTGTTCATAACACTTTCCCGGCTCCAGGAAAAATTTTCGTATCCAACGACTCGATTTCAATTTTGAGTTCTCTGGCACCTTGTTCCCCAATCAGAAATTCCAGACCGGATTTTTTTTCGTCGTTGAACTTGGCGGGAATCACCGACTCGATTTTCTGCGGCCGGAGCGGACGACGGCCTTGTTGCATCTGTTCGGCACGTTCGCGATTCGTGGGTGTTTCCACCGCTGTGTTTTTCACGATGGAAACACGGTATTCACCGGGAAAAATTCCTTTCTGTCCAAGCGTCATCAGCGAAAACACTCCCTTGTCATCCGTTGTGGCAACGGCGGCACGCACACCGGGTTTGTTATCTTTCGGCGAAAAGGTGACAATCGCCCCGGCAAGGGGTTCGTCTTGAAACATCACGGCACCCCGGCACGGAACAAGACCTTCCAACTTTGGTCCACGCTCGCATCCGACCGTCGTCAACACGATAAACGTGGTGACCGCTACAAGAAACAGCAGCCGGGAACACAGAGAAGTCACGAAGTGACCGAACGGAGTGACCGGGGAGTGCGGTTGCCGCCCCAATCCGGTCACTCTGTTTTCCTTCGGTGAACTTCGTTCCCGACTGTTGTTTCTTGCGGCATCATGCGGTAATAACTCTCTCATAAAACCCCCATATCGCCGCCGGAGGCTGAACCGAGTGCGCCCCAAATTCCGAATGGCGATTTGCCCGATTTGACCGGCGGTTGCGAAAGGTCTTGCGTATCGATAGTCTCGGAAACAAAGGTCACGGAACCGTCTCCCAGCAACACGCCTGCTCCGCCGACATGGTAGCTGCTCGGTCCTCCCAGAAAATGATAACTTGTTGAACAAGACGGTGAATTCGGTGGCAGAATTGTGCTGAACGATGTTGAGAAAGGCGCACCCCAAGCCCAGTTCCAACCCGTGTCGTTGGAGACCGAGGCACTGGCGACATATTGGTTATTCTCTCCGCGAAGAGCCATGCAGCCTGAAGCCTTGAATCCCTGTGTCGGGTCTGCCGTCGGGGAATCAAGATTGACGGAAAACGCAGTGCCATCCAGAATATGGCGGCTTCCATCAATGGCAATGCGCCGTTCGCTCATCGCGATGGTGTTGCTCAAACCATCGGTGACCGCACTGAAACCGGCCCAGGCTTGCAAGCGAAACGGCCCGCGGCCTTCTCCGGGGGACTCGGCATATTGCAACCAGGGCCAATCGCCGCTTGAGACGCAATAGCTGCTGACTCCGGCATTGTTCCAGGTTCCGGTAAAATTTGCGTTCGGATCGGATGGGCAGGTGTAGGCGGAAATCTGGTACGACCAGATTGCGTATTCGTCGAACACCATGTGATCGTCTCCCGCAGCATCGTCGTCGGCAAGTTGATCGGCAATGGCGTTCTGTTCGATGTAGGGAAGCAAAGCGACGAGCGTCGAATAAAGCATGCTTCCGCCTCCCCAGGGGTTTCTTGCCGCCGGGCCATAGTCAAACGACGGCAAACTGTTGTACGTGGAGTGATAGTTGTGCAGCGCAAGGCCGAGTTGCTTGAACTTGTTGGAGCATTCCATTCGCCGCGCCGCCGAACGGGCCGCCTGGACTGCCGGCAAAAGCAGGGCGATCAAAATTCCGATAATGGCAATCACCACGAGGAGTTCGACCAGCGTGAACGCACGGCGATTGCGGGACTTTGTGAAAATCGTGAGAAACATGTGTGTGAACCTTTGTCGTTGGCACTTTCGACAGTGTTCCCGGTGCAAAATCGAAGACGGAAACAAGCGAAAATGCGGTATCAACAGAGCAAATCCCGGTAAAACCCTCGTCCTTCGCAAGGAGGTTCTTACCCCAACGACATTGGCAGGTTTTCTGACTTACGGCAAAAACGTCAAAGCCTTCTCAACCGGCTCTTGTAGGACCACAAGAAACCGGCCAATGGCAACATAGAATTTTGACGTTTCGATACCGATCACAGCGGCGAGGACCGTTCCGGAATTTCCCGACAAACAAAATTGCACCGGGCGACACCGGATTCCCTTTTTCAACGGGTTTTCAGACAATCGAAAACCGTTGACACCAATATCAACAGGTATTCTAACAGAAACGGATTGCATGTCAACTCTCTCAAACAGTTTCCCTGCGACTCAAATTCATGGATTGAAATTTCCAGGAAAATTCCAAAACTTGATCATTCCTGGATTATTCCCACGGAATCCATTGATTGGCAAGCAAGAAATCGGTACAATGAAATATGCTGCGGGAGTTTGGTTGGACTGTCAGTTGATGCAAAAACCATTCATTTAGGCGAGGAATCCCAATGGCCAAAACAATCATTGCCGAATCGCTGGCGGCGGTCAGTCTGCGGAACCGTGTTCAGCGTTTGCTTGAGTCGCTTTGTTGCGGCGTGTTTTACGGTACGCTGGCGGCACTGCCGTTGTTGCTGCTACAAGTTGCGGGGAGATTTCCCGGTGTGAGTGCCTGGCCGATTTTGTTGATTGGTCTTCTCTTGGGGCTTGTCATCAGCGCATTGCTTGGCTGGTTCCGCCCGTTGGAAACGAAAATCGCCGCCGAAAAAGCCGAC
>WRMR01000127.1 GCA_009776995.1 Planctomycetaceae bacterium
TGTTCGCATCTTGCCGCGATCTGCATACAGAAAAGGAAACGTCATTGGGAATGAAAACGAGGAACCACCTCGACCTGTCGTGTCTGATGGCCTTTATGCCGGTTACGGAGAGTACAAAGGCGGTCGGGCCGTCTTTGACCGTGCAACACAACGAGTTTATTATTGGACGTTTTATTGACAATCCGACCGCTCCGTAACCGTCGCGGCTCTGATTACGGTGTGACCACTCCACCGTGATCCCCAATTTTAATATTGGCAACGTATTATCTTTCGTTGCACTGTGCATCAGGAATATCTGTTCTTTCCGGCAATTTTATCCACAATGACGGCGATGGCTCCGTCGCCGGTGACGTTGCCTGCCGTGCCGAAGCTGTCGATGGCCAGATAAATCGCGATCATCAGGCCGGTTTGAGGATCACCGAATCCGAGCGAACTCTGCAAGACGCCGGTTGCCGCCATGATGGCACCGCCCGGAATACCCGGCGCGGCAACCATCATCACGCCGAGCAGCATGACGAGTCCCGCGAACAATGCCGGATCGTGCGGTAGTCCGTCCATCAGGCAAATCGCCAGTGCGGTCGCCGTGATTTTGAGCATACTGCCGGAAAGATGGATGGTCGCGCAGAGCGGAATGCAGAAGTCCGCGACATCATCACGAATGCCGAGTTTTTTCGCTGAAGCCAGCGTGACGGGAATCGTTGCCGCCGATGATGCGGTTCCCAGTGCGGTCATGTACGCGGGTAACATCGTCCAAAGCATCCTGAGCGGATTGCGTCGTGCTATGATCCCCGCGACGGTAAACTGGATCAGCAACAGCAAAACGTGCAAGATGAAAATAACACCGATCACCTTGCCGAAATCGCCGATGATGCGCACTGCGGCACCACTGTGTGCCATGTTCAGGAACAGGCCGAAAATATGCAGCGGCAGAAACGGGACAATCACCCTGACAATCAGCATTTCAATAATGGAACGGCTTTCGGTGAAAACTTGCTTGAGCGTTTCGCCACCGGTCACAGCCATGCCGATGCCGAACACGAAAGCAAGCAACAGGGCAGTCATCACGTCCAGCGGCGGTGGAATGGCGATCGAAAACATCGGCGACAGAAGATGGAGCGGGTCTGAAATGTTGTCCGCAACGACGCCTGTTTGCCCGGTCGATTCGGTGGCAATTCCGAGGAGACCTGGAAAAATCGCCGAACAGGTGGAATAGGCAAAACAGCCTGCGAAAATCGTGGACATGTAGGCCAGCAACACTGTGACCGCCAGGAGCCGTCCGCCGCTACGTCCGAGGTCGGCAATCCCCGGTGTAACGAGACCGAGAATAATCAGCGGAACGGCAAATCCAAGTAACTGACCGAACAGTCCATTGAAGGTCGCGCAGAAACGAACAAACACCGGGCTGATATGCGGACCAAGCGTCATTCCAAGAATAATTGCCACAATAACGCGAGGGAGAAGCCCGGTTTTGCTGAAATTCATCCTGGAAATCATGGAGTGGGGTATCCTGGGTGTGGGGAGTGCAAATCTTGTCGACTGGAAACCTCCGGCCTTTCGTGAATCATTGATAAAACATCGGTTCCTGGTAAAAGGGATTTCCAAAATCTCGGAATGAATGATAGTAAGGATTGTTTCGCAATTGGAAATGCCTTCCCATAATGCCGGAGGATTCGGTTTCGGCCTGTTTCGCAATTTCGTTCCGCACGGCTTGAATTCTCATCTCGCAGTTCACCCAACCGAAAAGGATATGCTGGAGTGCCGACTCCTTCTCATAGCCTTCCTTTTTGGAGTTGACCGCACGAATCATTTTCCCGAAGGATTCACGATACTGTTCTTTCGCCTGGGGGAGTATGGGATTGTCCGGGTGCTGATTGTCGTAAAACAGCGCGGTGATCTGAAGAGTTGCAAGTTGCTGCGGCTTTGCGTAGTCATCGACAAACTCATAAGTCTGCTGAAACAACTTGTGTGCCAGTTCGGCACCGCCGCTTCGGGCAAGGGGCTCAAGCTGATAGATATTCCCACGAAGTTGCTGAACCACCGTTGGATTGGGATCAACTTCCCCCGCCGGCTCATCGGGATCATTGCCGAAAAGGGCGATTTTGATGGACTCAAGAGCTTTTTCATTTTCGCCGAGTTCCATGAAAAACAACGGCAATTGCAACGCAGCCGCAGCAGAATTCGGCTCGATTTTCGCCGATTTGAGCAATTCAAGCACCGCATCGAAATGTTTTTTTGCATCGTCTTTCGAAAAATAAACGAATTCCATTTTGCCAATCGCCCCCAAAACGTTTGCCCGATGAATCGGCTGGGGTTCTTGTTCAATTCGTGTTGATGCCTTGTCGAGAAGAACCTTCATGGCCACCTTGTCCGGTTCGAACGGTGTCTCCCGTTGAGCGGCTTTTTCTTCGGTGTGCTGATTCAAAAATTCTTCCGCTGCCTTGATGGCCGAAGCGAGATTGAGGTAATGATTCGATGAATTGTATTCTCCCGAAACCAACTGTTCCTCCGTGTCGTAGTCCGAGCATCTTCGGGATGTTCGGGCACTCGTGTTCGGTTCCAGTTCATGAGCGGCGGCGAGATTCAACAGAATCCACGCTTCATGGTATGGCGAATCAACGTCTTCGAGAACATGCATCGCCGCTTCACGCTGATCGTCCCAATAAAGAAACGTGATGATGTCGTTATACTGCTGGTAACGCTTCGAAGGATCATCGGTTTTCGAAATTTCTTCGCAGTATTTGTCCCGGAGCGTTTCGATCTGCTTCATGTTTTGCTCTCGGTTGATTTGGTCGCCTGAAAGATCACGAAGCAAAGAAAGATACCCCCCCGGTCGGGCTCCCGGCGGTTCGAGAGTCATGACGGTTTCCAAAGCCTTTTCCACGTTCCCGGATTTTTGGTACGCCTGGGCAAGGGAGATCATCATGAAAGGCTTCAAGTTCTCCTGGCGAACCCGCTCAACAATTTGCCCGGCCTGGTCATACTCGTTACGGGAAATCGCGATATTGACCAGCGCACTGAGAAATCCGGTTCGGTCGGTGGTTGATGTTGCCGTGTGCGGGGGTGAATCACGAAACGTCGTTTTTTCGTAAGTTTTCATCGCCTCGTCGAAAAGGCCGCAACGAAGTTGGAATATTGTGACTGTCTTTCCGTCCCAAAGCGGCGCCTGATAAGAATCTTTGGCCTTTTCGACGAACGTTGTCGTTTTCAATACCGGAATCGCGTCCTCTTCAAAGCCGAGGACGATTTGCATTTCCAGCACAGCGCGAAGTTGTTGCGATTGTGCGGTGGTTTCGTAATGATTCAAAGCAACAAGCGAAGTTTGTAGCTTTTCACGAACGGTTGCCCGCACAGAATCTTCCTGCACGGCTTCGTAAAGTTCCCGTAACGGCGAAAGCAGGAACTCATTCCACCCGTAGGAAAATTCTTCGGAAAGTTTTTCCGCCCCTTCAAGCAGATCATCGATTCCCTGTGCGTATTTTCCCTCTTGAATGAGTTTTTTTGCCAACTTCGAATAGAATTTTTCGATTCCCTTCATTGAGCCGATGCGATATGCAGGGCCTCGTGCTGTTCGTGAACTCGCTTCATGTTCGGCGTAGATTCTCGCGATTTCCCGCACCTGTGTCACCGCTTGATCGATCTTTCCGTTTTCCAGATCGTCCATCGCGAGTGTGAGCAAGGCTTCGCATCGTTGGAAAACATCCGTTGCCGCTTCAGCCGCAACATGCAATTCCGTGCGACTCGGCGGATCGATGATCTGGGGGTAACCTCCCACCAAATTGTTACGAACCCCCTGCTGTTGTTGGAATTTCTTCAATTCTTCGAGATAGCCGGAAAACTCTTTTTTGATTTCAGGATCGGTAAGACCGTCAACCAAAGCCGAAGCCGTTTCGAGAGGAAACTCTCGGAATAATGTGAAAAATAATTCCTTCCTCATTTCTTCACAAGTTTTGTTGTCGGGCAAGCGAGTCATAAAGTGCAATGCTTTTTCGAGCTGGCTGTTGTCTCTCCTCCCCCTGTGTACCGACATAGAACTGATGACGCCGCTTATCGCCTTACGAAAGCGGTCGTTTCCCTCTTCATAGTGGCCTCTGTAGATATAGTCGGAAAAATCGTCATGGCACCGCACGATCAAATCGTCCAAAAATTCCTGGGGAAAAAGTTCGTCGGGAGAAAAACCGGTCTCATCGTATTGTAGCAGGCTGAAAATCGAACCAAATGACTGAAAAGGCATATCGACAAATGCCTTGTGCATCAGACGAAGGGCAACCCTGGCGGCTTCCTCGTCACCGATTCCCAACAGGGCTTGCGCGATGTTCCTGAGTGGACCGCAGTGAAAAGGTCCATCGTACTCATTATATTGCAAATAACGTGGGCTTCGATTGACCACCATGAGAGCGTCACAAATAATGGGATACCGTTTCAAAACAGCAAGTTCCTCCCGACTCAGAGATCGGCAGATTTCGAGGTAATCAATCATTTTTTCAGGGGACTCGAAGATGACCAAAACGTCTTCCGGGATATTTTCCCGCCCGACTTGCTCAATGTCTTCCCATGCGACGTCCGGCTGGCCGATGCGGAGCCGCCAACGAACGGCACGAATCTGCAATTCCCGCTTCGATGCAAAGCCTTCCGTGTCTTCATCAATACCGAGAGGCGAGGATTCTTTAAGATACCGGGAAACAAAAACCTCCGGCAACTCCGTCAAGGTTTCGAGTATTAAATCAATCGCCCGGGATTGGTAGTCCGTCGGGTTGGCTTGATCGTGCAAAATATGGTCGAGAAAATAAAGCCGCTCATCGGGTTCGAGTACCCCGGCCAGTCGTTCGAGATTTCGCCACCGCAATTTTTTGGCAAGGAGGTCTCCCAGCGGCAGAATCCAGTCTTTCAGGTAATCGGAACCGCCGTTGCTTCGGGCTATCTTGATCGCTTCCGTCATGTCCCTGACTTCTATCTCTTCGTGGGTGAGTTGACGAAACACCAGCGTTTTGATGGCACGTTTGAGCCAGTCGATTTTCGTATCCGGGAAACGATAAGGTGTCCGGTCGTTCGAAAAATCCTCCGGGTTCATCTTTTGAATGAATCCATATTGTGACGAGTGGGCAACGTTGTAATGGGATTGCTCAATACGAACAAGAAAAAACTCAAGCCGGTGCATTGCTTCCCTGTCACCTTTCTCCCAGAATGCTGTATTGGACATGCGCAAAGACTGTGCCATTCGTCCCATCTGACCTTGATATCGGGAGGCACTCCAGCCATCCCGTGTCAGGGCGTCAACCGGTTCCGCCGTTCGGGCGATCCGCAGGAAGACTTCGGCGCGTTGCATGGGATCATCAATTTTTTCCGCCGCATCAATCGCTGCATCCAGCGCGGCATCGCTTTTTGTTGTCTTACCTCGATTTGTATTCGTTTCCACAGAATAATCCAACACAAAAAGCAACGCTCGGCAGTCGGCCAGCATTGCCCACGCCGCATCATCCGGCTCCACCCAATCCGCTTCCGTTTTGTTCAAAAACGCATCGGCATAATTGAGAAATTGTTGAAAATCGTCAGCCTTCGGAGCGGAATACCGTTCGGCAAGAGCCGCCTCAATTTTGGAAAATTCCGTGGGATACCCCTCACGATAAAAATCCAGGGGGTTGTTTATGACGGGAATGGTTTCGTCAGTATTGGAAGGCACGGCGTGACGATTGCATCCGATGCACACAGCACACAAAAACAAAATAGTACAATAAACAACCGGTTTTCGCATACTAAACTCTCCGCTTCGGTCCAAGAGAAAAAGGTCGGTTCAAATCATTGTATCATACGCCAATGAACCGGCATTGTTTGAACCAACTCTTGACTGACATTGTACCACACCCCGTTTGCCAAAGAAAGCCGCTCCATTGATTGTTTTCTTTCTTCCGGTGTGGTATAATTCACAAAGATGTTTTCTTGCTGCAAGCCGGTGCAAAAGCGCACACGACCGATTGTTGCCGCTCCTGAATGAAAGGACACAAAATGAAATGCCGCGCATTGATTCCCGCTTCACTCCTGGTTGTTTTGTTCCTCTATGCCACCGGGTGCGGGGGCGGTAAGAACGAGGGAACCGGCCGGACCAATTCCCCCACTCCGCCTTCGCCCACGTCATCACCTGGAACAAATGGTGCAAACGACGATACTCCACCCCCGTCGGCTTCCGCATCTCAACCATCGTTCACCATCGGTGGAACGGGCATGTTTGAAGTCGTTGACGAGAAATTTGTCTTGCCGGAAACAGACGACCTTGTTGACATCAAACAATTCGCCAACATGCTGACGAAATCGGAACCGAAAGATTTTCCACAGGACAGTGAAGGCTGGCAGCATTATTTCAAGCTGACACGCCAGTATTACAAGGCCCTCTACGATACGGGAGTAATAATCCACGATCATTCCGACGCTACGGAAAAAGATCAAAAGAATGCCCTCAAAATGCAGGCAAAGGGTCTGATTCAAATTTCCGGACTCGCACCTGACACCTACTTGGATAGCCTTCGCCAACTGGCCGTGAAACTGGAAACGGAGGATGACACAAAGAATATCGCTCTTTTCTGTTGGGCCGCGTATCACCAAAACAGACTCGCGATCAATGCGGCTGGCGGTGATGAAGAAGGCACCCGTGCAGCGTTTGACGAAGTGCTTGCGTTTGTTGAGGTGAACAAAAACGAAACGGCAATTGCATCCCTGGTGGGTTTTTTGTCGTCATTTTTGACGTTTCATCAGAATGAGGAACTTGCTGAAACTTATGCAGTCAAGCTTCAGGATATCCTGAAATCTTCCGACGAGACGATGTACAAATCCATTGCCCGGAATATTCCCCAAATGTTGAAAAATCGCAAGGAATCCCAAAAGGAACAGGAAGAGCAAAATGTTGCCATCCAGGAAGGCATCGCCCGCCGGGAAGCCCTGTTGGGCAACCCGATGGAATTTGAGTGCGTTCTGCTCAACGGCGACAAACTGAACCTGAAGGACTTGGAGGGGAAAGTCGTCCTCGTCGATTTCTGGGCATCCTGGTGTCCGCCCTGTCGCGCGGAAGTGCCGGGCATGAAGGCTGCTTACGAACAATTCCATGACCTGGGATTTGAAATCATTGGCTATAATGTGGATTGGGATAGCGGCGAAGATGTGGAATTTCTCAAGGACTACGTTGAGAAAGAGAGTATTCCCTGGCATGTTTCTTCCGCCCCGGCATGTGAGGAGGCGGGACTGGTCAATTACAGTGAGCATTACGGAGTTCAATCCATCCCGACGATGATTCTCATTGGCAAAGACGGCAAAGTCATTTCCATTGAAGCCCGGGGCGAAAAGCTCATCAGCGAACTGGAAAAGATTTTTGGCCAGTGAACCTCTGTCGGCAACACAATCGCCAGCCCCGATTTGCTGGCTTAATCCTTAACCACAACAATTAACAACAAAACAGAAACACGATCAACAGGCAGGAAACAATGAAACGACGGAAAACGAGCGTAACAGCAATATTGGCGATTTTGATTTGCGGACTGATCGGCGGGATTTCCACCGCTTGCACGAATGTGCTGGTGACGAAAGGGGCTTCGGCTGATGGTTCGGTGCTGATCACCTACACGGCGGATTCGGCAGGGTTTTACGCGAAACTGGAATTGTACCCTGCGACAGACCATGAGCCGGGAACCATGATTGCCGTGCCGGGCAAAGAGAGCATTCCGCAGGTTCCGCATACGTATCACGTACTCGGCAGCAACGGCCAGGGAATCATGAACGAGTTCCAGCTCGCCATGGCCGAAACAACCTTCGGCGGTCGTGAGGAACTGCAAAACAAGGAGGGGACGATTCTGTACCCGCTTCTGATGACGCTTGGTTTGCAACGGGCGAAAACCGCGCGCGAGGCAATTCTCGTCATGACGCAACTGGTCGCGGAACACGGCTACGGCGACGCGGGCGAGTCGATTTCGATTGCCGACAAGGATGAAGCCTGGGTTCTTGAAATCATCGGCATGGGCGAAGGCCGCAAGGGAGCCGTTTGGGTTGCGTTGCGAGTGCCGGACGGTGCGATTTCCTGCCACGCCAACCAGGCGCGCATCGGTACGTTCCCGCTGGACGATCCGGCCAACTGCCTGTATTCCGGCAACGTGATCGATTTTGCCGTTGAGATGGGTTATTACGTTCCCGCGTCGGGCAAGCCGTTTCATTTCGCCGACGCTTATGCGCCCGCCGACGCCAAGGCGAAGCGCGTGTGCGAAACCCGCGTCTGGAGTGTGTATCGTCGTGCGGCACCATCGCTGAACCTTTCGGCGGACTACCATCGCGGCGTGGCCGGAGCGGAACCCTATCCGTGGGCCATTCGACCGGACCGCAAACTTTCGACAGCCGACGTCATGGCACTCATGCGCGATCATTACGACGGCACGGAATTTGACATGACACAGGGAATCGACGCCGGCGAGTACGGAATGCCGCGACGCTGGCGTCCGCTTTACTGGAAGCTCGACGAAAACGACGAGCAGGAATACGCCTGGGAACGTCCCATTTCGACACAACAGACCGGCTTTTCGTTCGTGACACAATCGCGAAGTTGGTTGCCCGATCCGGTCGGCGGCGTGGTTTGGTACGGGGTCGATGATTCCTACCTGACCTGCTATTTCCCGCTGTATTGCACGATCAACGAACTGCCGCAATCCTATCTCACCGGGTCGATTGAGCGTTTCTCGCAGGACTCGGCCTGGTGGGTGTTCAATCTCGTATCGAACTACGCGAATTTGAAATACTCGTACATGATGCCCGAAATTCGGGAAGTGCAACAGAAACTCGAATCGACATTTTTCGCCCTGCAACCGGCGGTCGAGCGGACGGCAACCGAACTGTACGCAACCGCCCCGGATGCGATGCAGGATTATTTGACAGACTATTCGGTCACGCAGGCGGAAAAAGTGACGAAACGCTGGCAGGAGTTGGCCGTGCATTTGATCACAAAGTACAACGATGGTTATGTGCGGGATGAAGACGGCAAATACCCGAACACCGGTTACCCGCGCGAGTGGCTCGAACGCGTGTTGCAGGAACGCCCGACGCAATTCCTGTTGCCAAATAATGACGCACCTTCTGAGATCGTGCCGCAACAACCCGCGCAAACATTGCCGCCGCTCATCATTTCGACGGAACCTGAGCTCATGCCGCCGCAACCTGCGACGGGTATCCCGCGAACGCAGGCAACAGGCCAGCCGACAGAGCAGTCAACAAACATCACCGTGTCACACGACGTGTTCCAATTACGACCGATACAGGAAGAGCCGGACGATGACGCCGGTTTTGTGTTGGCCGAAAATCAATATTTGGTTGACATTCGCGCGCGGGATATTGCGCAATACTTTCAAAACACGGAAATCAACGTTTGGCGCAACCAGGTCAACGCCGCAATGCAGCGGTTTCAACTGACCAACAAGCGTTTGCCTGAATCGGAAGAGGAATTTGTCGAGAAAATCATCGTGGCCAACGGCATCATCCTGCCCGAATTACGAGAGGGTTGCGTCTATGTCTATCTGCCCGAAGTGTGGCAAATGATGATCCTCGTGACCAGAGATTAAGAGAACCATGAAACGTATTTCCCTGTTTTTTCGCGTTGTTGCGACGTTGATGCTCGTCGCACAAATGATATAGGAAGCGCGAAGAATACAGCTTTTCTTGCGTTTCTCAGAACAGCAACAGAAGTGTCATCCGCTCTTCGGACAAAAATCAAAGCGTATGCTTATAGTACATCATCCGGGTCTTATCTCGTCTTCGCAATAGAAGAAAATGGTAGCGAACAACCCATTTACTATGACGTACCAGATGGTTTTAGCTTTTTTGTGCCTGGGATCAATATCATTAATGGAAGATCAATCCTTGACTGGTTGAAGGTTACTCCAGATAAGATTGTCAAATGATTGTGTGGATAGCAAAAGTAACAAGTGATTTTTAAAGGAAAATAAAAAGGTTTAAAAATGTCTATCAAAGTGAAAATATGTTTTACTATATTGACTTTAATACTGGGTTATATTTTTTCCAATGTCTATTTATTTGCATCAGAACAGGATAAACAGGTCACGGATTGTTGTTCCATCACATATCGTGAGTTCTGTGAAAAATGCAATTTTGACATTAAAGCATTGGAACAACTTATAAAAGAGAACCCGGATAATATTGAATACAAGATTTGGCTTGGTAATCTATATATCAATGTATATCGCTTTTCAGAAGCCATTGATTTGGCTAATGAAGTCATCGGCAAATCTTCTTCATGTGGATTGGCTTATGCGTTATTGGCATTGGCAAAAATCCAGGATGAGCGTTTTTCTAATGATACCATCGGGTATATTGATTGCCCTGAACATGAAATCATCCAGGAACATTTGAACAAGGCAATGGCGTTTTCGCCAAATGACATGTTGCCAAAAGTATTGGATTGTTATATTGAGGCATGGCTTGGTAATAGAGAAAAAGCATTACAAACAATCGATAACTATTTATCCAAAGAACCTGAGTCGATCGACGCATGGTTTTGGAAAGGCAATATTTTTTTTGATCGCAGAGAAGATGACTGGGATTTGATTCGTGCTCTTAAATGTTACCTTCACCCTATAGGTTCACGTCATCCTGAAGTAAAAAAACAGCTCGGCATCTGGGCACGAGAGCAAGTTAATGAAGCTTTCTGGGAAAAAATTAATAATATAGTTCTACTGTATTAACTAGCCTTGACGCGATTTAAGTTATTTGTTATAAACGCTTTCCGGCGCGAAAAAGGAGTGATTTTCAGCATGGAAAGCAGCAATGGGAAA
>WRMR01000128.1 GCA_009776995.1 Planctomycetaceae bacterium
TATGCCGATAAGCCGTTACTGAAAGAACCCTGCGTCATTGATCTGCCGTTCGGCTCAAAGCCGGAAGCCGAACGCGGCCTGGTCGATTTCCGCGTGACCGATCCTGCGACCGTTGCCGGGGCGGGGATGTTTATCGTCGAATTTGACTGCGACACCCCGGAAGCGATTGGCCATTTCTCGCTTTACTTTCACAGCGGTGACGGTTGGTATGCGTTCATTTTGTCGGTTCCGGACACGATTCCCGGCTTGCCGGGACGATACCGCATGGAGGTTGCGCGGACCGACGTCAGTACCGAAGGCAAGCCGGGGCCATGGGAGGAAATTGATCTTGTCCGTTTTGCCGCCTGGCGGGGTGATCCCAAAGACGGGACGCTCCTTTTGAGAAAAGTCGATGCCGTGGTTTCGCCGATTGTCGCGGTCATGTCCGATTTACCGGATGAACGCCAGACAGGTCAACAATTGGTGGCACGCTGGAACCGGCTGGGCGTTCCCGTCGGGACAATTCCCATGGCCGACTTAACGGAAAGTCGCCTGGCCGAGTTCCGCGTTGTGGTTTTGCCGCTCAACAGCCGGCTTGAAGAACGCGGGACGCAACTGTTGACACAATTCGTCGAACACGGCGGGAAACTGGTCGCGTTTTATCAGTTGCCCGAAACGCTCATGCGAACGCTTGGATTCGAGCCGGTACGATACTTCAGATCACCGGAAGGGGATGAAGCGTTCGCTCAAGTTCGTTTTGAGAAAACGAACCGTCCCGACAATCCCTTTACGAAAATTGACGCTTTCAACCAGAGTTCCTGGAACATCAACACAAGCAAGCCGCTTTCAGATGCGCCACACAACGCACGTATCGCCGCCTGGTGGCATGACGCAACAGGACAGCGAACAGAGCATCCGGCCTTGCTGGTCAGTGATCGCGGCGCGTTTTTTTCGCACATCATAACAAACGACGACCCGGAAAATCAAAACCGGTTTCTCGTTTCGCTCCTGGCGCAGTTTGACAAGTCACCGTTACACAAGAAGGCGGTTGCGACCTGGCACAAACTGCTTTCGCCCGGTGATTCGCGTTCCCTGACTGCGGCACAACGCGACGCTTTGGCACAGGAATATGGCACCCGGCTGCGTGATTTGGGCTTCGATGCGGGCGTTGAGTTTTTTGCCGATGACGCAAACGATGAAACCAAATTATCCGTGCCGCAATATTTGGAACTGATCGAGACGCTTGACGCCCTGCATGAAGAGGCCGTTCGCAATTATTGTGAGTCGCTGGACTCGCGCGAGCCGGAATTTCGTGCCTGGTGGGAACATGCCGGGCTGGGGGCTTATCCCGGCGACTGGGACCGGACGATGCGCGAACTGGCCGACAGTGGTTTCAACGCGGTCATCCCGAACCTGCTTTGGGGCGGTTCGGCGCATTATGCCAGCGACGTTCTTCCCCGCAGTGCCAAATTTGGGCAATACGGCGATCAGGTCGAACAGGCGATTGCCGCCGGAGAAAAATACGGCGTCGAGGTTCACGCGTGGCAGGTCTGCTGGTGGCTGAACGGTTCGCCGCGCGAGTTTATCGAACAACTCCGCAAGGAAGGCCGCACGCAGGTGGGTTTCGATGGTGCAGAACTCGACTGGCTCTGCCCTTCGCATCCGGCGAACGTTGATCTGGAATGCGAGACTTTTTGCGAATTGGTGCGAAAGTACCCGAAACTGGCGGGGATTCATTTCGATTATATCCGCTATCCGGGCGGGGAAAGTTGTTTCTGCGACGGTTGCCGCCAACGTTTCTGTGAAGCGACCGGATGTGAAATCCAAAAGTGGCCTGCCGACGTCCGTCCCGGTAATACACACGCAGACGCCTGGACACAATGGCGTTGCGACACGATCACCACACTGGTCGCACGGGTGCATCGCGAAGCCAAGGCGATTCGACCGGATATTAAAATTTCTGCGGCGGTGTTCTCCAACTACCCGAACTGCCGCAAAGACGTCGGCCAGGACTGGGCGTTATGGGTCGAGCGGAGCTACCTGGATTTCGTCTGCCCGATGGATTACACAGACAACCTGGCGAACTTTGAGCGGCTTGTGACGCGCCATCATCAAATCGTCGGCAACCGGATCCCCTTGTACCCGGGCATTGGCGCAACCGCAACGGGCATCGCCATGACGCCCGACCGCGTGGCCGCCGAAATTGAAATCACGCGCCGCGTCGGAACACCCGGCTTTGTGATTTTCAACCTCGACGCGCGAACGATCAGCCGCATTCCGCCCATGCTGAAACTCGGCCCGACAAAAAGCCGGAACCCGTAGTGCCACGCCCAACTTAAAATGGCAGTTTCCCAACAGTAGCCCGGAGCGTAAGCGACGGGTTTTCCTGGAAGAATGTCGATGATCCGGTCACTTGGGGCTCGCGCAGAAACAAGTTGTTCGATCATTCAGAGCCGCGACGATAACGGAGCGGTCATTTCACTCGATAACTCTCGCGGCTCTGATGGAAATGTTCGCGTGATTATTGCGCGGCTCCTTGCGCTCCCGATTGCTGTTCACAAAATGAGCTTTGGTGAGGCACACTACTCCGCCGCATCAGAATCGTCATTCGCGCCGCCGCTGTCCCGCTTTTTGAACACGAGGCGGAGCGGCACTTCGCCGAAATCGAGTTCGTCGCGCAACACGCCGGTCAGGTAACGGCGATAATCCGCCGCAAACATGTCCGGGTTATTGCACATCAGCACGATTTCCGGCGGTTGCACATCGGTTTGCGTGACGTAATAAATTTTTGGTTTGCGGTGATAATATAACGGCGGCGGGCTGTACTCCATTGCTGCGGAAATCAGTTTGTTGAGCGTCGATGTTGACACCCGTGTGCGGCTTTGCGAGTACAGCATTTGCGCGTGATTGATCAGCCGCTTCGCGTTTTTACCCGTCAGACCGGTAATGAAAATAATCGGCACATACCACATCGTTGCGAAGGTTTCACGCAGGTAGTTCGCCCAGCGTTCGGTCGGCATGTGTTCGGCCATCAGATCCCATTTGCTGACGGCGAAGATACAGGGCTTGGCGTGTTTTTCGATGTAACCGACAAGCTGCTTATCGACCTTGCCGATTTGTTGCGAGCAATCAAAGAACAGGAGTACGACGTCGGCCATGCGGATGCTGCGTTCGGCACGCGTACTGCTGTAAAAATCGAGGTCCTCCTTGACGCTTTTGCGTTTGCGAAACCCCGGCGTGTCGATGGCGACAAAAGTCTTGCCGTCAAGTTCGAAACGCACGTCAATGCTGTCGCGCGTCGTGCCGGGAACAGGACTGGCGATCACCCGTTCCTCTTTGGCCAGCGAGTTGATAAATGTGCTTTTGCCGACATTGCGCCGCCCGACAATGGCGATGCGCATGAGACGCGAGGTGACTTCGGATTTCGAACTTCGGGCTTCAGGAGAGGAGTTGGCCCCGCTTTCCTGAAGCCTGAAACCTGAAACCTGAAGCCTTGTCAGGCGTTCTTCAATCGCCGCCATGAGACTGGAGCGTCCCCGTTTTTGCAGGGCGCTGACCGTCACAATGTCCCAGCCGAAACGGTAAAAATCGTTTGCGAACCGTGCCTCATGTTCCGTGTCAGCCTTGTTGACCACGCAGACGACCGGAATCGAAAGAGTCCGCAAACGCCTGGCGACCTCTTCGTCAAGCGGCATGACCCCTTCGCGGGCGTCGACGACAAACAACACCATTGCCGCCGACTCGAGCGCGATGCGAATCTGGTTTTCGATGTGTTCCGAGAGATCATCGCGGTCAACGATTCCGATACCGCCCGTGTCAACCAGCTCGAATGACCGTCCATCGCATTCCAGAATGTACGTAATCCGATCGCGCGTGACTCCGGCGACGGAATCCACGATGGAAATCCGATCGCCGATCAGCCAGTTGAAAAGGCTTGACTTGCCGACGTTCGGACGGCCAACAATGGCAACTTGGGGATAGGACATGGTTAAGATTCGCGCAAAAATAACGTGAACATGCCAATCAGAGCCGTGAGAGCTATCAAGCGAGGTGATCCGCTCCGTTACCGTCGCGCGGCTCTGATTTATCGAACAGCTTATTCTGGCGTGAGTCCTTATTGCACAGGCCTCGCGGCAAGGTAGGCGTTATTGCCGTTGCCTGACTGCGGTTTGCCGAAAGCCACCATGCCCTGTTGACCGCTGCTCAAGGTCACCAGTTGAGTTTCCTCCACCGTTCGTCCGTTGACCTGGGTGACAATGCGGACTTCATAATCGTACTGCATCCCCGGCTCAAGGTCATTGACAACATAACGGCGATTGATGCCGGTCATGCGCGTTTCGTAACCGTTGATGTAAACCTTTGCGCTTTCAGGAACCGTCACGGAAATCGCTCCCGAACCGAGGTCCAGCTTCAAGTTGTTGGTCGAACTCCCGCCAGGTTGTGTCTCTGTTCCCATTCCTTGCGGCATCGGAAGCTGTTCGCCGCCGGGAGTTGTTGTGCTGTCGGGAGCTGATTGAAAACCGTCATTTGTCGTAGAGTTGTTATTATCAATCCAGCCGCGGTCGATTCCTCCGGTTGTGGGGGGAGTATCCGCATCACTGCTACGGAACGACGGTTGATTGCCTCCAAGGTTTCCCGAAAAACTTCCCTGAACATACGGGTCACGGCGTGGAATTTCATTAAGCCGGCTCTCAACGGGATCAATCGCCGGATCAAGGGCCGTTCCATCGGATGGCTGGGTTGGTGCCAGAGTCGGTTGGTCGATTGATGGCGTAAACGTCCGTGGCGATGTGTCCGGGAATGGGGGTTGTTGCGTTCGAAGGGTTGACGGGTAAGCCGGTCTTTGAGATGACGGTGTGCCAACCGGTCGCTGGCCGGGTACGCCCTCCGATGGGGAAACGCTACCGAAACCCGTGGAACTGGGCGTCCCAACCGACAGGGAACGCGGCTGGTCATAGTAACCATAACCGAACTGATCGGTGCAACCGCAACTCCCGGCGGCAAAACCGCAAGAGTTGCAACAGAAATCACCACAAGGGTCGCAGGGATCATAGCACGGGTCGCAAATCATCGGTGTGACACAACAGCATGGCGAATGCCAGCACCGGTGGCAGAGCATCCCGTGGATTCCGGCGAACAGGCCGCCAAACGGTCGCCATGCGAGATAGCCGGCGGGATAAAAATTGGCGTCGTAGTTCACATAATACGGCTGGGCAAACCGTCCCCATTGGGCCGACGATTCGCCGACCAACACCGCTCCCGCCAGTGTCACCGCGATCAAACTGACGGCACAAAATCGTTTCAACTGGGATTGCATGTCAGATACTCCTGAAGTGAATAATGTGCATTATCCATGAAAGACAAAGTGTTTTCAATGATTGTCTGGTACGACAAGTTCGCGCAACATGGCCGACCGAAACCTTACGTATCAATTCAAGAATACACCGAAACCATCGTCTGTCGAGCAGATTACGTTGAAATTTCCCGTTTTTTCGAGATGATCGCAGGTGTAATGAATAAAAGTGAAAGACTGAAATTATAAGAAAAAAACAGTTTTATCGTTTCACTCTTCCTGTTTTGAATTTTATTAGAGAATATACCCGAACCAAAACAAGAAATGATGACCGCCCTACCGATTTGGCACTGTCGAGCGAAAAATTCCCGCTTGGCCGTCCTGCGCAACAGCTTCGATAACAAGATAATATGTTGACTCACGATTTGCAGGCAACACCGGTTCAACGCGGGTCTGACCATCAGCGTCGGTCCTTAGTGCGGAATTAACAATAATCCCGGAAATATCGGCCCCGTCTGCCTGCGTTTTGGACATGGCATCGGTCGATTTTGCCGATTGGTTTAGCGAGTCAAAATCGTGAGCATCCTGCCCACGCAACATGACCACGCAAACGAACACGCAGGCCAAGCCCGAAACTGTGGCCGTAACCAACATGCGCGGCCTGGAGGCCACTCGCTTGATTGCCAAAATCACGCTCAAAACGGCCAGTGTCACACCGCTGACAAAAACAACCACACCGATGACAATACTCCACGTGCGCTGACTGTGCCGAATGCTCTCGATTTGCTGTTGGTAACCGTTCTGTAAGCCGGTAGGATTGTCAACCATCGCCGATGGTATCGCCGGTAATTGCACGATTTGTACGGCAACTTGGGCATCGGCAACCGCCTGGCCATTGGCGTCCGTGACCTGGATTTCAATCTGCCAGGTCGTTTGATCGTTTTGCGTTATGGGTGTCACCGACGCCGCGATGTTGAGTTCCATGACTCCGCTTTTCGGCCTTTCGCTATCCGGCATTGCGACAGATGATTTACCCGTGCTCACATCACCTGAAGCTCGATCCCTGTTGTCAGATAGTACGTCCATGATTCCCATTCCGCCGCCCATGCCACCACCCATATCGCCATCACTACGACCTCCTTGCATGTTATCGCTACTGGAACCGCCCACGCGACTTCTTGCCGGCGCGGCCATGCTTGGCAGGAGTTGCATGTCACTCTCTTGCTGTCCGGGAAAAGACATTTCACCTTGCGCAACTTCAGACTGCAATACCTGGCTTTGCGGCACTGGTGTTTGCGGTGCCGTTGGCACCGGAACCGAACCTGGCGTGGCTCGTGATTGCATGTAAGCCTGTCCCATCTGGTGTTCCGGGAAAGGTAAGTTCTGGTTGGCCGCCGATTGATTCCGGGGAATCGGCGCAGTACGGGCAGCCAAACCGGATAAGGCCGGTTCCGACGTTTCTTGTGCCTCATCCTCTTGTGACTGGTTTTGCTCCGGCTGTTGGGGTAATGGTATCGTTAAAGGACGCACTTGTGATTCCGCCACCGCGTTTCGCACCGAATAGGAACCGGAAGGTTTTCCCATTGCATCGAAAGACGACAGAGATTCATCGTTGCTTTCCGCCAGGTGATGATCCATGTTCGATATCTGCACTTCCAGCGTTGGTTGCAAATCCGCGACGGGCAATTGCGGCACCACGGCCACATCACGGTGCAATATGCCGGCCATGCGCGAAAGCTGATATCGCTGGTACGCATAACCGCAAATTGTCAGCACAACCAGGCACAAGGCCGCATAAGTCATGATGCGGTTGATAGTGGTCAGTGAGCGGTGGCAAGTTGCTTGCGGTAAAGAAACTGGCCACTGTTCACTGCCCACTGAAAACAGCGACGTGCTGGTTGATACCCGTGAGGCGTCGGCGATCAGCGACGCTTTTTGCAGCACTTGTTCGTACAATTCGGCCACTTCCGGCTCGCCGGCAATGCGCGCACGGAGTTCACCGGCACGCTCCTCCGTCAGGAGACCGTACACCAGTTCAACAAGTTCCGCATGTAACTCCGGTAAATCGCTCATTTGTTTGTATTACACCCAGGCCACCCGATCTTGCGCATCGCAGGACGACGCGGCTAACTCCTAACTCTTAACCCCTAATCCCTCGCCCTTCCAACAATTCCGTGCAATTTCATCACCGCGCGGCGCATTCGGCCTTTGGCCGTGCCGAGCGGGATATCGAGCGTCAGGGCGACTTGCTCAAATGACATTTCGCCGTTCTGCCGAAGCAGAAAAACATCCCTTTCGCCCGGTTCGAGCGATTGGATCGCCTCACGAATTTGTCTGAGTTCTTCCGTCTGCAACATTTTTGAATCCGGTGGCTGGTCCGCCGTTGTCAGGAACGCCTTACTGTCCCCCAACGGTTGCCGACGCTTCCGCCACACCGACTTGCACATGTCGAACGATATATTGTACGCGATTCGGAACACCCAGCCACGAATATTTTGAATCTCGTGCAACGAATCCTTGTGATTCCAACATCGGACAAAGGCTTCCTGGCAGGCATCACGGGCATCTTCGATGTTCCCCAGGACGTGGTACATCGTGCCTAGCAGCTCAGCTTCAAATGATTGAAACGCTTGCACCAGCAACTGTTCGGGCGAAATCGCTTTCCCCGGAACATCGTCCTGATCGGTGGCTTGTGTTATCGTTTCACGATTCATTCAGCATTTCCAATGGCTGGCAACCCACCGCATGTCCAAAGAGTACGACGAGCCAAGTACTGTGGCGGATTCAAGAATATCAAAATATTAGCATTTTTTGGCAAAAAAGGCAAGAAGGAAGTTTTACCGCAATCCATTGAGGCTGCCAAACATGGAACGAGTTTGAGATCGAGTTTTTCGATGCGAAAACACAAAAGTGCGCTGGCATGACACGAATTGACTTGCGTGGTGCGGTGAAATATAATGACATGAATGGATGATCTGCTTTGCCCATACCGGGAAAGTGACACGAAACATTGAACAACTCCATCGAGCTTTTTATTGGGAGAAATACCATGAACAAACCATTTTTCTTTGTAACACGGCCAACACTTTGGCTTGCCGTTGCCATCGCTTGCTTTCTCTGTTGCGGTCTGCTGCCGGCGGAAGACGCGAAACCTGTACGGGTTCTCATCGTCACAGGCGTTGATTACCCCGGTCACCCCTGGCGAACGCAGGCCATCGAACTGCGCAAGGCGTTTCAAGCGTCGCCCCACATCGAAGTCCGTCTCGCGGAAGACATCGAAGTCCTCGGTACCGACCTCATTTTCGATTACGATGTTCTGATGCTGAATTTCAAGAATTATGATCCCCTGAAACGGGAAGATACCGCGAAAAACAATCTCACGCGGTTTATCCGGGAAGGCGGCGGCCTGATGTACTTCCATTTTACCGGAGGCGCGTTTGAAGGGTGGCCGGAATATCAGCAAATCGCGGGCCGTGTGTGGAATCCGGAGTTTCGCGCGCATGACCCCTACCAGGAATTTATCGTCACAATCGTGCAAAAGGAACACCCGATCATGCAGGGCATTGCGGACTTTCGGATCACCGACGAGCTTTACACCTGTCTGGACGGCCAGCGCGAAATCGAGGTGCTTGCCGAGGCCAAATCGTCGGTTGACAACAAAATGTACCCGATGGCTTTCATTTTCACGGAAGGCAAAGGTCGCGGGTTTCACACGGTGCTGGGACACGACGGCAAAGCCTTCAACGCGCCGGAATTGACCACCATGCTGCAAAACGCGGCGATATGGTGCGCGAAAGGCAAATAGGAGTCGCGCAAAAAAGCAAATTGTTCTTCAATAACATCCGGGAGCGCAAGTGACAAATCGAACGGCATAAAACAATCCGGCCGTTGCGATTCATACGATGTCAACTCAACAGCAACCAGAAACGGAGCGTAGCGGAATGAACACGGACGAGCCACGATCGACGCAACAAAACGAAACCAAACTTCAGGCACAACACGATCCCTATTTCAGGTCAACGTTCAGCGAACCGTCATTGTTTCGCAAGTGGCTTGCTTCGTGGTGAGAAACATAACCCGTGAGCAGATACCAATCGGCGAAAGTCTTACGGTTTCTCTCGTTTGACGATGCCGGTCAGGTCTTCCAGTTTCACATCAACCGTAAACACCAGCGAAATGCGGTCGTCAAAATAATCCTTGCGCAGTTCGATCAGCCGCGCAAGGTCGGCATTACCGTCCGTAAAATCATCCGTGTCCAGGTCATTGATTTTCCTCATCATTGTTTCGTCCAGCACGAAGGTCTTGCCCTGAACATTGGCCTCGTACCATTCACTCAGCTTCTTCTTGATTTTGAATGCGTCGTTATTCTCCGCATCGTAGAGTTTTTTCAGTCCCTCTTCGACAAACTTGTTCCACAGATCGTCATGGAATCGGCGGACGGAAATGCCGTTTTCCGTCACGACCAGTTCGAACTCGGCGATGGGTTCCCAGGCGTCATCTGCTTTTTGAGCATACAACCGCCAAGGAAATCCCAGGAGTACCTCGTTGCCGGCCGGATAGGTTGCCACCGGCCCGGACAATTGACAGGTTATCCTGCCATCGGAACAGATGGCGTTCACGGTAAGCATATCTTTGATGTTCCATGTCCGGTCCAGCGAACCGTTGAAACCAATCAGCTCGGTCTGGCGATCCGCGTCGCCATCCTTGCGCGGGATGCCATCTTTCACATTCACCGACACGGCCGGCAGACTCACTTTCGGGAAGAACGAAAAATAATCCGCCACACGGTTGAGGTAGTTGTCTTTGACGGCCAACCGTTTGTCATACTCGGCTTTTGCGTCCTTCCATCCGGTGTTGTCATCGTCAATTTGCTTATATTTCAACTTGTCATTTTCGATTTGTTGCTTCAACCTGTCAATCTCAGTATCCCGTTCTTTGATGGTTTTCTCCAGTGCCGTCGCGTCGTTTTCTTTCGTGAGATTGCCGCCGTAAAGCCAAAACAGCCCGCCGATCATCCCCGCCGTGACCAAAATGAAAAACACGATAATCAGCCAGAAACAGCCTTTGGAGGACACATCGTCATTGCTTTTCTTTTTGTCTTTGGCCGGTTTGGCTGGATGACTGCCCGTTGCCGCCGGGACGTCGGTTCCCGCTTTTGTGGTGATCGGGACGTCGGTTCTCATCTGGGGAACTGCCGTCGGAACATCGGCAGAGACCTTCCGGTCATCACTCTGAATCGCAAAGGGGATAATCTCTTCCCGCTTCTCCGGCAGTTTGCCCGTACGGGCCGCTTCGACCAATTGTCCGGCTGGCGGCGGCCCCAGTGCCTGCGTCAGGTCGATGACCAGCGTGTTGGCCGTGAGCCGTGCCTGAGCCATCTCCGGCGAACCGGCAAGAATGCACTTCCACTGGCAACCGGTCCCGTTCGGCAAATTACAGCAAT
>WRMR01000129.1 GCA_009776995.1 Planctomycetaceae bacterium
CCGGGGTTGATTTGTGTTACGCCGGAAAAATATCAGCTATGAAGATTGTCCCATTGAGGGTCGATTTTGTCAAGAGGCGTCCATGCCGGGACTGGTGGCGAGTGCAGAATACGGAGTTCCCGGATAGGAATTTTGATTTTCAAACCATTTTTTTCGTCGGTTTCGCGATATTTGGTGTGTTTCGCGTTGAAAATCATTGTGACGGAGTCTGGCAACCCGGATTCGGGGAATAGCCAAAAACATAACCCGTGAACAGATACGCGAGTTTGTATATACTCCGGTGCCTGGCAGTTGGTTGAACATTGCGGAATGTGAATTGAGCGTTTTGACGAAGCAATGTTTAAGTGTACGAATGAATGACATGGAAAATGTACGCCGTGCGGTTGCGGCTTGGACCGACTATCGGAACGAACATGCAAAGGAAGTCAACTGGCAGTTCACCACAAACGACGCCAGAACAAAATTGAAATCCATTTATCCCGTCTATCACTTCGAAAACAAATGAGTATAAATTTAATCAACATGAATTTTTAGAAAGGACAGTCCAGTAGGATAATAAACAGTCATTTTGTATTCCCCTTTTCCGCGTTCTGGGCTACTCACATTTCGAGTCACGGAAAAAATTCACGATGTTATTTCACGCAGAGCACACGGAGAATTCTTACCTGGCACCATCTCTGCGACCTCTGCGCTCTCTGCGAGAAAAAAGATTTTTTTGCGACAACGCCGCGTCAGTGTCTGTACTCGAAACTCCGCGTTTTTTTGGCATCCCGGATCATTTTTTCCATTTCACGATAACCGGCTTCGGACAATTCGTCATCGGCCACGTTCAACAGCGTCGCCACAGCAACGGCGGGACGACCGGCAAAGAGCGTGTCGAGCAGATTTTTGAGCAACGATTGCGGAGCTTCTTCCCGCCGCAACACCGGGCGATAGAGATAACGTGTTTTCTCACGCCGGTATTCGAGAAAACCTTATAATGGCAAGGACATCGCCGACCGACGCTTCGCCAAACCGGAGTACAGTTTCGACAACCTGCCGCTCGCGAGACGCAAGCGTCTCCAGTCGGGGTGACGATTTTGACATGAATTCCTCCCATATCCTGTGTTTTATCAAAAAGTGCTTTAATTGAAGCATCTGCTCGAAATACAGCACTTTCGGACTTGGGAGTCAAGAGCAATTCGAGAGTGAATTGCCGTGAAATCTTCCGGCTTTCGTCAAAAAAAAAACGACGGGCAGACATCTCTGCGCCGTCGTTTTTGTCTATTGCATCAGGGTACGTATCCCCCCTGTTTCTGGTCACTCTTGCGAGTTTCCTAAAAAATGTTGTGCGTCACGACTTCGCAAGCCGCAACAAAGTGGACATCTTATTCTGCTTCGGGTGTAGCAGGGGCACCGCCTGCCGGGGTTTCAGCAGGTGTTTCATCGTCAGCTTGTTGGGTTGCATCAGGTGTCGGTGTCGGTGGTGCAGGTTTTTTGCAACCAAGCGAGAAGCAAGCGAGGCAGGCGACCATCAGGGTGAGTGCGATCAGTTTTTTCATTCTACATTTCTCCTTACGTTTTGCACATCATCAGTTGTGAGTTGTGCCGTGTCAGACATTACGGCGACTTTAGCCGGATCGTGAAACATTTCACAATCTTCACTATAATATGACGTATCAAGGAATAGTGCAACCGTTTTTGCGAAAAACAAGGCAAAAAAATATTAATTTCTTAGAATATATATTATAATATGATTTTCTTTTCAGTCACAACAAAAATACGTAAACTGCCTAATTTCCACGTGTAAATTGTGGAACCGCCATCTGCGGAGTCTGGCTGCCGCTAAATGGTTGCAACAGCAATGGTTCTGTCATTGAGGGAATTGTTGCAGGAACCGTAGCTTCAGGGAGTCTTACAGGCGAAAGCGGTGGAGATTGCGGATTCAATGATTGTGCATCAGCACGGTAAAGTATATAAAACTCCGTTTCAAAAACAGGTTCCAACTTCAACAGTGGCGACTGAGAGGATTTTTCCGACAAAATATACGTAAAACGATATTTTTCCTGCAACGCGATCAGTTCGTCTTGGGATTTTGTCTGCAAAATTTGTTCAAGC
The DNA here is from genome assembly GCA_009776995.1 of Planctomycetaceae bacterium. Lineage (GTDB taxonomy): Bacteria > Planctomycetota > Planctomycetia > Pirellulales > Thermoguttaceae > WRMR01. The sequence continues at coordinate 2,098 of WRMR01000129.1, forward strand.
AATAATCGTTCCTGCCTGCTACTGTACCTTTCCCTGAGATCATCAGGAACATGATCAAGGTTGAGCGAATAACAGTCATTCATCGTTTCATACCACTTGACCAACGACGCGGCGTCATGCGGCATTTCTTTCCGGGTACTGACATTCGCCCGTTTGGCGTACCACTTGAACGATTCATCGCGCTGCGGAACCAGGAAAATCGCGTCTTCCTCCGTGTTTTCAGCGATCCATTCGCACATTGCAAGCCATGTCGGAAAGATGTTCGGCGACGAACTGGGAAGCACCGTTCGCGGGATGGTCGGGAACAAACGTTTTTGCGAGTGTTCGAGCAACATCGGCACAGAGGCTCCGAACACGATCAGCAGGCTCAACATCAACTGCAACATTGACCAGCTTGGCGGACGGTCGGGTTGTGACGAATGGTTGCGGTTCCAAAACAGCAGGAAACCGCAGAAGATGAGTACAACACCGTAGGCCAGTGTATTCGATTCGCTCGTGCAATTGTCGTAGGACAAGCCGGTGCGCATCGGCGGGCAGAAGTTCGTGAAATACAAAAACGCCAGTCCATAAACCACACCGGCCATCAAGGCCGAACCGCCAAGCGATTTGATCCACCAATGCGTTTCAGCCGGGTATTGCGTCTTGCGGCAAAGTGCGATCGCGCGGTACAAAATCGCTGTGCCGCAAAGGGCCATGCCCAGCGGAATGGTAAAATCGGTCATGCGAAACCAATAATACTTGAGCAGTTTTGCGGCAAGAATCACCTGGGGTGGAAGCTGGCTTTCGTCCTCAATGGGAACGCGTAGCCCGTAGGCAATGATGAACCCGACACAGGAAATCATAATCGTCCCGACGACAAAGCACGCAATGCGGAACCCCGGCGGTGCGGGCGGCTGGATGATCGGCTCGTTGTCAGGTACGGCTTGCGGGTCGTCCGGGCGGATGGTTTTGCGCCCCCAAACGACAGCAGCGCAAAACAGCCAGGCCATCGTCAGCAACGACAAGCGAATGGTCCAGCTTGTGTAAAACCTGTAGGGCAACAGGTGATGCGGTAACCGCTTGAACACGGCGATATAATTAGCTTGTTCCTTGATGTGTTGAGCTTCAGACTTCTGGTTTTCAGGTTCAGGGTTTCCGGCTTCAGACTCCGGGTTTTGCGTTTCAGAAGGTTGGACTTCGGACTCCGGCCACTCTGCTCTCTGCTCTCTGCTCTCTGCGCTCCCCAAAGCCCGATCCATCAAAATGCACGGCACAACGCCAACCAGCGAAATTGCGCCGCCGATCAGCAACGGCAGGATCATTCGCTTGAGCGGCATCCGGTCGGTGCGCCGTTGTAACAGCCAGGCCATGCCGCCTGCCACAACCGCCCAACCGCCGACAACCGGATGATACGCGGCGGCCATGCCGAACAACACCCACATCAGATTCCAGCGATTTCGGGCAAGAGCATCAAGCCCCAAAAAAACGAACACATACGCGAACACCTTGCCCTCAATACCGCCGATGATCCACTCGCCTGCCATTTGAAATTTGACCATAAAACAGGCGAACACAAGTGCAGAAACGACCGACGCCCAGGGGATAGTCACGACCACGCGGCTGAGACGATACCAACCCAAAGCCAAGGCCAGCCACAGCACCGACCGTCCCACCCAGGTTGCTACGTCGAGCCCCATGTAAAGCGTGAGCCAGCCAAAGGTTTTGTAAAACAGCCAGTGCGTGTCGTAACTGTTCAAAAACACATCATTTTTCAACAGTTCAGGTTGCCAGGCATGCATGGCCTTGCCGACGTAATACGGCTCATTGGTGTCAGGAACCGGCCAAGCCCCATAAATGAAAAAAATGGCGAAAATCAGGATCAACTCGGCCAATGCCCGGGTGAACGGTTGCCGCTCGACCTCGGGAATCGGCGGTCCAATCCGTCTTTTGGGTGTGTCGTCTTTGAGATCGTCCCACGTGACGCTCGATGGCTGTTGTGGTTTGCCAATGTCCATCCTGTTGACGGCATCCTGGCGATTGTGATGTTTTTTGCTCATGCTGAGTGAATGATTACTATTCCGATGTGGCTTTGGGCGTCCATGACGCTTCAGCTAAACGAAACAACCCCAAGGTAACATTATGCCAAAAATAGATTTTTCAAGCAAGAGCAATCATTGGCCGGGGAAACCAAGATGGCAGGGCGGTTGTGCCGTGGCTCCACAACCACTTGCAGATGCTTTGTGTGGATTGCTATTTCCTGTCAAACAGCAGCGTTGTCACCGTCATGAACAGGCCGAACGCGATGGCCAAACAACCGCCGATAAGCAGTGCGTTGCCGAAAGAGTGGGAGATTTCGGCGTGGATGAGAATCGCACCGGCGATAATTAATGCCGTGCTGACCATTGCAACGGCCAGCCGCTTGCTGGAGCGCGTGACCGTTCGGTCGAAGACCATCAAGCCTTCGTGCGTGAGCCGCAACTGGAACTGGTTGCGATTGAGCAATCGGAAGAAACGGTCAGTGTTGTTCGGCAGCGACTCGATCATTTCCGCGTAAGCCAGTGCGGTGCGCGTGACTCGTTTGCGGATGCGGTTCGGACTGTAACGCCGCCGCACAAGCCGTACGATATAAGGCCGCGCGTGGGCGATGACATCGAAGCCGGGTGCCATCGCCGTGACGATTCCCTCGGTGGTCGTAATCGCCTTAATCAGGAAAACGATGTCGCTGGGACAGTGAATTTGATATTTGCGAAGCTTCTCGAAAAAATCCTGCAAGAGTTTTCCGATTTGCATGCGCGTGACCGGTGTGGCTCGGAAACGCGCGATGTACGTGGCAACATCCGACTGAAAGTCGCGCCGACCGGCCGTCATGGGATCAATTTCAGCCAAGTCGATCACCGCGCGAATAACCAGTTCTGCGTCACCGAGTGCGACGCCGTAAAAGACGCTGGCCAGCAAGTCGGCAGTTTTCCGGTCAATGGAGCCTGTCATGCCGCAGTCAATGAAAACGACACGTTCGTTGTCCTGGATAAAAAGATTGCCCGGGTGCGGATCGGCGTGAAAGAACCCGAACTGGAAACACTGCCGGAACACCGCATCACAGATCGTTTTGACGATTCGCACCCGTTTCGACAGCGAAAGCGTCACGAGATCGATTTTCGACAAGGGCCGCCCGACGATTTCTTCGGTCGTCAACACGTCGCTGGTCGTCGCGTCCCAGAACACACTGGGAAAACCGATCGTTTCTGAATCGGCGAACAAATGGCGCAGTCGCTCGGTCGATTCCGCTTCCTGATGATAGTCGAGTTCCTGACTCAACTGTTGGGCAAACTCGCGCACCACGCCGACCGGGCTGAAACCGAGATTCTTGTAATGCGCTTCGAGCCAACGGGCGAGAAATTCGAGAACTTCCATGTCCGACCGGATCGTGTTTCGCACACCTGGACGCATAATCTTGACCACGACCGGGGTACCGTCCCGGAGCCGCGCACGATAGGTTTGCCCAATCGAACCGGCGGCAAGCGGCGTTTCCTCGAAACTGGCAAACAGTTCCTTTTCCCGGCCATGCAAGTCCGCCGCAAGAGTCGCCTGCATAACTGCGAAGGGCAACTCTTTGCAATTGTCCTGCAACAGGCGAAATTCCTCGATAAAATCCGGTGGTAGCAAGTCGGGACGCGTACTGAGCACCTGTCCCATTTTGATAAATGTTGGCCCCAGTTCCTCAAGCACCTTGCGCACACGCGCGGCGAAAGGCAAACGCTCAACTTCCGGGTCGGGCAATCGTCGCCGGAAAAATCGCCTGCCCCGTGCGTACCAGCGGTCAAGCCCCGTCGCGTGGACAAAGTCGCCGAATCCGAACCGTATCAAAACCGACACGATTTCCGTCACCCGCTTGATATTGCGAATCGTACTTGTCAACGGAATTTCAACCGGCATGGGATAACACTCACGTAAAATATTGAAAACAGCACGTTTTTGAAACTGACCATGAAACTGTACAATTATTTTAATCGCCCGGTGGCCAAAGGACAATCGCTTTGTCGCAAGATTTGCGAAAAAAGCGGTTGTTTCAACAAGCCGTAACCATCGAACACAGTTTCATCAGACAAAATTCATCTTGAGTGATTATCACGAAAAAACTGATAATTAAAGTCTCCCCGCCATTCACCCGATTTTGTTTTCAAGCTTTAGCGTAAGTTGCGGTAAATCTTATGGTTGAAAAACAAAACGAATTCTCTTTTTTGTCGCGTGATTCCATGAAACACTGGGGCTTTGTAACGGTTATGGAACATCAGCGACTCGGGCTGATTGGGGGGTATCTTGTATTAAATCCTCTCGGACGCCCGAATGAGTTTCATTGCACATCACCTGTGCGAACAACTCGTCCCCAGGAAATCCTTTACGGATCAACACTGAACGCTTTTCTTTATGGTGAACAAATCGCTCAAATTCTCATTGCAAAAGCAAAAATCAAACCCTTTGCCGTTGTGACGGACAAGCCTCAAGTTTTGGCCGTTCAGGAATTTGTTGAAATGCCGATCTGCTACGTGTGTCACACAACTTGGGAAAGCGAAAAAAACATGCGGATTGACGCAGCGGAAATGAGTGATCTTGCAGAAGCAAACGGCGTGATGACCGAAATCGCTTCGATTCCCGGATTATCCGCGTTTCGCTGGTCGGAACATCATGTCGGTCGATACCCAGTGGCCGTTCCCGAATTGGTTGCGCGACCGGCCGCAGAAACAGTTGACGAATTGAAAAACGTTTCATCTGTTATTGATTTCCTCGAACCGTTCGAGCGAATCCGTCTGGCCATCGAGGAGGCCCAAAAAGCGGCGTAACCATGGGGACGACTGAAATCACAGACCACTTTGGACATCAGGTTCCCGTGGCATGGAACCCCATTGTCCCGGAATACCTATTTCTTCAACGGACGAACGATACCACAGACATCACCGTCTGTTCCATTCGGAATCTTAACGTTTCGGTGGAATTGCAACCTGATCATTGGAACCATGCCATCGAAAGTGGTCGTGACATCACGACCCGATCGCAGGCAGTGGTTTCCCCAAAAATATCCGTTGCATCAATATCCGTGCCAGGTAGCATCCGCATGGATGTTCGCAGTTTTTTCTTTGCACAGCACAAGGATCAATTCCTGCCAACCGGCAAATCCGCAGACGCTTGCCTTTCCGTTTCTTCGGGCAACGTGTCAAACTCTGCGGGGCATCACAAAAACGATCAAGCTCAGGAAGAAGAAACGCCGAAACACTATACACGCTTTTGTGTTCCCAAGGACGCGATCAAGTTGAAAGACAGGCTTAACTTTTTGTTACAGCCGCCGCTTGAAGTGATCTTCGGACAACCGACCCTGGAGATGCCGCATGAGCCGTTTCCGTACCAGCTCACCGGCATCTCTTTTCTTTATGGGGCGCATCACGCAATTCTTGCCGACGAAATGGGACTCGGCAAAACGATGCAGGCCATTACAACGATCCGTATGCTGTTGCACCAGGGCGATATTCGCAACATCCTTTTGGTTTGTCCCAAACCGCTGGTGACCAACTGGCAGCGAGAGTTTGCGTTGTGGGCACCGGAAGTTCCCGTGCAGGTCATCGAAGGCAACCCGGAACGACGGAAACACCTCTGGCAGCGGCATTTCGACAAAATTCCGGTACGGATTGCCAATTACGAACTGCTCAACCGCGACCTTGAGTATTACGACCAGCCTCGCAGCCAGGGCGGTCCGCATTTTGACCTGGTGATCTTGGACGAATCTCAACGCATCAAAAACAGGAACAGCGCGACCGGTCACGCTGTACGCAAGCTGTCACGAAGCCGAAGCTGGGCTTTGACGGGCACACCGGTCGAAAATTCGCCCGACGACCTGGTCGGCATTTTTGAATTTCTCTCGCCGGGCTACCTTTCGTCGGGGATGAAACCGACGACGATGAGCGACATGGTCGGCGATTACATTTTGCGTCGCACAAAAGACAAAGTCTTAACCGATCTGCCGCCGATTCTGACCCGCGATGCGCAACTCGAACTGACGCCTGCCCAGCGACGTGCCTACACTCAGGCTGAAAATGATGGTACGCTCCGGCTGAACGATCTGGGGGATTCGCTCACCATTCAGAACGTGTTTGAATTGATATTGCGGTTGAAGCAAATCTGCAATTTCGACCCTGTCACGAACGAAAGCACCAAGTTGGAACGGTTGCACGCCGACCTCGATGAAGTGGCGGCCAGCGGTCACAAGGCGATCATTTTCAGCCAATGGGTCGAAACACTTGGCAAGCTGCGAGATCATCTCATGCCCTACCATCCGGTCGAATACCACGGCAAAATCCCGACGAAACAGCGTGACAACGTGATCAAAAAATTTCGCGACGATCCTGACTGTCACGTTATCCTTATGAGCTACGGGGCGGGCAGCGTCGGATTGAACCTGCAATTCGCAGGCTATGTTTTCCTGTTTGATCGCTGGTGGAATCCGGCGGTCGAAGACCAGGCGATTAACCGCGCCCATCGTATCGGGGTTGCCGGACCGGTAACAGTCACCCGCTTTCTGGTCGCCGACACAATCGAAGAACGTATCGAGAATATCCTGCAAAGCAAACGCGAACTGTTTGAGGAAATCATGTCCGGTGCCCGCAGTCTGAACTGCTCGACCGGCATGAGCCAGGAAGATATCTTCGGCCTGTTCAATCTCAAAATACCGCGAAACAAAGCGGACTAAGGAGTCTCGCCAAAATAACACTTACAATTGTTACGTTAATTTGGATTTTAAGGTATAGTTCCATTTTCCCAAGATGTCATTTCGGGTGATATTCAAGGCGTTGAGTTGTTCGTTGGTGATTTTTCTTTTTGTCGGATCGCTAGCGTCCAATGAACTGAAATCAAAAGTGATACAAGGTATTGAAATTACAATAAATTACCACTAAAATCGACCTGCATGGACTTGAAATTGGGATTGGGTGTGCGAATAAATTCCTGGTCAAGGCGGGGCTCATGGACAAAGGCAAATTGGTTTTCCCGCAGGTCATGGCGATATTGCCGTGGCGGCGATTTCAAACGTGTGTCGAGCGGTATCACGGTGATAAAAAAACCACCACGCTCACCACGCAAGAGTTTTTCAAAATCATGGTGTTCACACAAATCACCGGTCTTGAAAGTTTATCGAGTACCGTTTTGTGCTTGAATGCCTTATCCTCACAATGTTACCACTTCGGCATCCGAAGCAAGATCACCAAAAGCAATCTTGCTCATGCCAACCATAAACGAAACTGGAAAATATTTTACGACTTTGCTCAAATTTTAATCAAGGAGGTCACAAAACTTTATCACAACGATCCCATCAAACTCGACATCAACGAAGGCCTTTATGCACTCGACTCAACAACGATTGACTTGTGTTTGACATTGTTCCCCTGGGCACATTTTCGCAAAACAAAGTCCGCCATTAAAATGCACACGATGATTAATCTTAAAGGGAAAATTCCTGATTTTATCCTTATTTCCACGGGAAAAATGCACGATGTCAATGCGATGGATCATATGGATTGGGAACCGGGATGTTGGTATGTCATGGATCGTGGTTACCTCGACTTTGAACGTTTCTATTACATTCATCAATGCCAAGCATGGTTTGTCACTCGCAGTAAAAAGAATACTCAATACAAACGAGTGTATTCAAAAAAGGTTGATCAAAGCAAAGGTCTATTGTGTGACCAAAAAGTGCGGCTGACCGGAACGAATGCACTCAAGGATTACCCGGAACTCATTCGACGCATCAAGTTCATTGACGGTGAAACGGGTAAGCGACTTGTGTTTTTAACCAACAACATGGTGGCGAGTGCGGAAACCATTTCGCAAGTTTACAAAAATCGTTGGCACGTCGAGTTGTTCTTCAAATGGATCAAACAACACTTGTGCGTCAAGCGATTTTTGGGGCGTAGTGACAATGCGGTGCGGTCACAAATTTGGATTGCGATGTGCGTTTACCTCCTGATTTTAAAGTTAAAAAAACGGCTGGGGCTGGAATACTCCGCCTACGAAATCCTACAAATATTAAAAGTATCAACATTCAACAAAAGGTCGCTTTCTTCGATGTTTTTGAATGAAAATACACTTTTTGACAACTACTGTAACCCTAACCTAAAGACTATTGTTCGACTTATGATTGGACGCTAGTGAGATCGAATATATGATTTGCCCGAGGTGAATGAATCAGGGAAATTAGATAATGACCTGAAATACTATCCTTTTAACCCTCCAAATCCTTGCGTCCTAGAAGTTTCACCTGATGGCAAATATTTTTTGGTTAAACTATTTGCTGGGCCAAGTTTTTTGTATGACTCAATTTCTGGAAAACATGTAGATTTTGCTCTCAAAAAAATCGACAGTTTTGTTCACGAAACCATCATTGGCTTTAGTAAGTCAGGCCATATTTATTGTGGTGTTCAGTCAGTAAATCCGATGCTTCTTTTGAGAAATATTGAGACTGGCGAAATATTGAAAAGTTTTGAACACCCTAGTGCTGTGTCCAGGCTAAAACTGTAAGTTGACTAAAAATATAATCATTCGTTATCGAAGTGAAATTTCGGGTACACGGAGTCCAATTTGATTCGTGCGTCA
>WRMR01000130.1 GCA_009776995.1 Planctomycetaceae bacterium
CTACTGGCCCGATTTGGCCGTTCCGGCCAACCGCGACGCATCGATGGCGTAATGTTTCAAATGGAACCCGATGGGGTAATGCCGGAATTGTTCCTACCGACCGCGCTGTCCGGCACGACGATCCGCTGGCGGGAATATGAAACCTCGAATGTCGATTTCGCAACAACGTTGCAGATTTATCGCATGTTACACAAGATGCAATCGGCGATTTTGGACCTTGTGGCGTTTTGATATACCGCACAACGCCAGCAGAGTGAAGTTTCCAACAGTCACCCGAAACGTAAGCGACGGGTTTTTTCGGAAACAACGCAGTGGAACCGGTCACTTGCGTTCCCGGTTGCTGTTCACACAATTCGGTCCGGCGGGATTGCAGATTTTACGTTAGCCGCTCTTTGACGAAAGGATAGTAAAAATGTCCAGATACTGGTTTCCCTGTTTGTTTTTATTCATTTCTTACCCCGTTTTGGCAGGGGAAATCGTTTTTCCTGTGGCCAAAAACGCGGAGATTCAAACGCTTCAACAGGCACAAGAGAAGGTTCGGGCATTTCGGCAAGCCAACCCGAACACGCCGGACGATGTCGTCATTGAGATTGCGGGCGGAGATTACGAGCTGGAACAGCCGTTGACACTGGGAATCGGGGATAGCGGAACGGAGCAATCCCGAACCATCTGGCGTGCCAAAGCAGGAGAAACCGTGCGGCTTCTCGGCGGCAAAATTCTTCACTCCTGGGAAAAAGTGAGTGATTCGCAACTGCTTGAACAATGGGAACCCGGTGTTCGGGAAAAAATTTACCAAACGAACCTGAAAGCCGAAGGTATCTCCGGTTTTGGTGCCGTGGGAAAAGGTGGTGCGGAGTTGTTTTTCGACGGCAAACCGATGCAAGTCGCACGGTATCCGAACGAAGGGTTCATCAAAATTACCGGCCTGCTCAACGAGGAACCGGTTGAAATTCATGGTGCAAAAGGTGACAAAATCGGAAAATTCCATTTTGAGGATTCCCGAGTCAACCGATGGACAAACGAAAAGGATGCGTGGGTTCATGGGTACTGGTTTTGGGACTGGTCCGAGCAAAGGCACAAAGTTCGTTCCATTGACACGGAGAAGAAAATCCTGGAGATTGAACCGCCGTATCATACTTACGGTTATCGCCTGGGGCAATGGTTTTACGGCTTCAACCTTCTTTGTGAAATTGATCAAAGCGGCGAATATCATCTTGACCGGGACACCGGCATCCTTTATTTTTATCCGCCAAGCACCCCTGCTGAGAAGGAGTCGTTTCTTTCCCGGATTGATTCGTTGTTCCTGCTGACCAACGCTTCGCACATCACGATCAGCAATCTGATTTTGGAAGGGTGCCGCGCGGATGCCGTCATTGTTCGGGATGGCAAAGACGTGTTCATTGCAACATCTGTGATTCGCAACATCGGAGGCACGGCGGTCAGCATCAGCGGTGGTTTCGGTCATGGCGTACAAGGTTGCGACATCCATGAAACCGGGGCGGGTGGCATTTCGCTTTCCGGGGGGGATCGTGACACGCTTGAGTCGGCAGAACATTTTGCGGACAACAACCACATTCATCATTTTGCGCGGCTTCAACGGGTTTATCAGCCCGGCATTTCATTGAGGGGCGTCGGCAATCGGGCGACGCACAACTTGATCGCGCACGCACCGCATATGGCCATCGGGTTTGGCGGAAACGACCATCTCATGGAGTTTAACGAAATCGACGATGTGTGTTATGAATCCAATGACGCCGGGGCGATTTATACCGGACGGAACTGGACCATGCGCGGCAACACTATCCGCTACAACTATCTTCACGACATCGAGGGTTTCGAGAAAAAAGGTTGCGTTGGAGTCTATCTGGACGACATGTTTGCTTCGGCTGACATCATCGGCAATATTTTCCTGCGCGTGTCGCGGGCGGCCATGATCGGCGGTGGCCGGGACAACAGCATCGTCAACAACATTTTCATCGATTGCGTTCCTTCGCTGCATATTGACGCCAGGGCACTGGGATGGGCGGCCTACCATGCCGACGATTGGATCAAGGAAGCCGGGGAAAAAGGAACCATTTCCGGCATTCCCTGGAACAAGCCACCCTACAGCGAAAAATATCCGGCTCTTGTCAATATTCTTGAAGACGAACCGAAAGCCCCGAAAGGGAATGTCATTTCGCAAAACATCTGTTTGCGGGGTGTTTGGGACAAAAGTGCCGGATTCTGGAATATGTCCATTGAAGAGAAAGCCCGCCCCTATTTGGCGATAGAGAACAATACGGTTTGGGTCACCGAAAATGACCAATTTGTGGGGACCAATCCGTTGTTCGCGGACATGGAGCATCCAGAAAAAGCGGGGTTCCGGTTGCAGGAAGATTCACCGGCACTCCAAACCGGTTTTCAGCCTATCCCGTTTGAGAAAATCGGCCCTTATCAAGACGCCAATCGCGCATCATGGCCGATTCAAAAAGAGGAATAGTGAATCACGAATCGTGAATAGTGGTTAGTGACCAGTGGCAAGTTGAATGCAGGGCGTGACCGCCGATTCATTGACCACGGGTTTTCGCAGATCAAACGCGGATTTTTTATTTCTCACCACAAAGCGAAAACGTTTAGCTCGATTTCTGGAATCGGGACGGCTGGGCGGTCGTGCCACGACTTCATTTTTACGCGTGGTGAAATGAGGTTACAGTTGCGAACGATTGCTCTGATGACAATAGCGGATATGAATACGAATGTGTATTCGTCTGTGTCACTTTTCGACCACCGTGACGCTGAGTTTGTGCAATGTGACGCCAACATCGCAAGTGCCCGGCACTTCCCAGCCGATGTTCGTGCCGTCGAGTATCATATCGGCTAGGGTTGTGTTCGTGATGAAGCCGCGCTGGTGTGCCGTTTCAACAGCCTTGCAAAGGTCGTTCAGAATATCATGGCGAATCGTTCGTCGCTCGCCGACTGCAACCGGTTTGTCGAAATAACGCTTGCTGCCAAGCGTGTAAATGAAACTGCCGTTCGGCATGGCAAAGTCCTGCGCCGCGTAATCCGGCACAAATTCGTAACGGCTGTCGAACATGCTGAGGCCGAACCAGAGGAAATCGCGAAAGCCCTTCGAGTCCTGGTTCGTGTTCTTCAGGTACAGGAACCACGAAAGCTGCGCCGCGTGCAAACCCGGGTCTTGCGGACCATGTGCCACGTTTTCAGTCAGTTCAAATTCCACTTCAACCCAAATCGCGGCGGCGTCGGCCACCTTGATCGGCTTTGCGAAAGGCGATTGTTCCAACAGCAAGTGCACCCAGGGTTGTGACGGCGATGTGCGGGGCGTTGCGTATTCTTTGGACGCATGAACCGTCAGATTAATCGCCCCGGTCTTGCGGTCGAGCGTCACCGACTTGGAATCGTCGGTCAGCGTGACGGTCTCGTCATCGACTTGCACACGATCAAGCAGTCCTTTGGAGTTCCACTGCGGCATCCGCCAAACAGGCGTCACGTCCTTTTGTCCGAAGGTCTCGACACGCTGCGGCGCCCCATGCGTCGCACCGGTCAGCACGAATCCTTGTGCAAACGTCGCGTCAGTCAGCACTTCACGCGAATTCCCTGCCGCTTCCTCAGCCGGAAGCAAAGCTCCACATAATCCGCTGATCCAGGCAATCAATAACAATGAAATCATTCGTTGCATGAGCAGGTCTTTCTCTAAGATTCGTTATTACGGCAATGTTTCAGGAATGCAGAGTGCAGAGTGCAGAATGCAGAATGTTGTTTTCCGTTTTTGCGTGCGCTCACGAACATTTGGCTTTCTCCTGGGTGAGGAATCCTTCGTCCACGAGGGGAAATGCATGAGCCCCCACCCCTCCCTGCAAAACGGCCGGACATCTATGCAAAATGGCCACTCCTCCCTGCAAAACGGCCTGAAAACATGGGAGCATGGGTCAAGGTTCCCCCCGGGGCAAGGGCATGGAACGGTTTGCCAGTGCCGCATCAACGATCAACTTCGCTTCGTCGAGAACGCTTAGCAAGTGCTGTTGTCCCATAAAGGATTCGGCGTAAATCTTGTAGATGTTTTCCGTTCCTGACGGCCGGGCGGCAAACCAACTATTCTCGGTGACAACCTTCAAGCCGCCGATCGGTGCGTCGTTGCCCGGCGCGTTGGTCAGCTTCGCGAGAATCGGCTCACCGCCCAGTTCCGTTGTCTGCACCTTGTCCGGCACAAGATTGCTGAACGCCGCCTTCTGCTCCGGCGTTGCCGGTTGATCGACACGAGTGTAGGACGAAACGCCGTAACGGTTTTCGAGTTCGCGATAATGTTCGCCGGGGTCTTTCGAGGTCCTGGCCAAAATTTCAGCGGCCAGCAGGTTGAGAATGATCCCGTCCTTGTCGGTTGACCAGACCGAGCCGTCAAAACGGAGAAAACTCGCACCGGCACTTTCTTCGCCTGCGAAGCCAAGCGTTCCGTTGAACAGTCCACTGACAAACCACTTGAACCCGACAGGCACTTCGATCAGTTTTCGTCCCAGTCCGGCGGCAACACGGTCGAGCATCGCACTGGACACAAGCGTCTTGCCGATGCCCGCCTGTTTTCCCCACCCAGGACGGTTCTGGAAGAGATAATCCATGGCCACAGCCAAATAGTGGTTCGGGTTCATCAAGCCGGAGGATCGCGTCACAATGCCGTGCCGGTCGGCGTCCGGGTCATTGGCCACGGCCAGGTCAAATTGGGCGGCCAGATCGACGAGTTGGGTCATCGCGTAAGGACTTGAGCAGTCCATACGGATTTTTCCGTCGTGATCGACCGCCATGAACGCGAAGGTCGGGTCGAGGGTGGGGTTGACCACCGTGAGATTCAGGCCGTAACGTTCAGCAATCGGTTCCCAATACGCGCAACTGGCCCCGCCCAGCGGATCGACCCCGATACGGAGACCTGACCGGGCAATCGCATCCAGGTCAATGATATTCGCAAGATCGGCGATGTAGGGCGTCATCAGGTCACGGGGATGCGTCGTAGGAGCCTTGTACGACTCAATGTGCGACAGACGTTTGACATCCCGGCACTTGCCGGCGAGCAACGCGTTGGCACGGTCTTGAATCCATTGCGTCGCGTCGGTGTCCGCCGGGCCGCCATGGGGTGGATTGTACTTGATGCCGCCGTCCGAGGGTGGATTGTGCGACGGTGTGATGATGATGCCATCGGCGAACATCCGGGGATTGTCCCGGTTGTGCCTGAGAATCGCGTGCGAAATCACCGGCGTGGGCGTAAAGCCCTCGTTGTCCTGAACGATGATCTCGACGCAGTTCCCCGCAAGCACTTCGATGGCAGAATGTTGTGCAACCGACGAAACGGCGTGCGTGTCCTTCCCGATGAAAAGAGGACCGCTGTAACCCTGCATCCGGCGATACTCGCAGATCGCCTGCGTGATGGCAATGACGTGCGACTCCGTGAACGAACCGTTGAGGGCCGTGCCGCGATGCCCGCTGGTGCCGAACGCGACCCGTTGATCGGGCAACCCGGCATCGGGAACCTGATCAAAATAGTTGGCGTTCAACTGATCCGGATCAATCAACAGGGATTTCGGGGCAGGTTTGCCCGCCAAGTCACTCATCGTCACGACGTTGGTTTCCTTTCTTGGGTTGCTGAGGCTTCCGTGGGAGAAAGCGGCCGGGAAATGGGGCAAAACCGGCCAAAAAAAGCCGGCCAAATGTCAAAATCGGCGGTGCAACAGGCGGGTTTTGACCTCCAATAGGCGGATTTTAACCTACAATGGATTGCCGGCAGGAATGAAGGGGGAAATCCCCGGGCCTGGCACGATCATCCCTGCTGCCTTTCCTGCAGAACGCAGAATAATCCCTCCTGACTCACGAAAATTGATACAAAAATTGCGAACGTTGAGCATCAAAGCGTCAACGTTGAACATCAAAGCGCGAACGTTGAGCATCAAAGCGTCAACGTTGAGCATAAAAGCGCGAACGTTGAGCATAAAAGCGCGAACGTTGAACATAAAAGCGCGAACGTTGAGCATCAAAGCGCGAACGTTGAGCATAAAAGCGCGAACGTTGAGCATAAAAGCGTCAACGTTGAATGAAAAAACACAACAAATATCAAAAAACGGCACCCCTGCACACCTGCACCCAACAAAAAGGCCAACCACCCGAAAGCGATTGGCCGTGATTTGGTACGAAGCAAAAATTACAGTTGAGACCGGTCGAACAAACCGCCGTTCACCGAGTTATCGCCCGATTTTTGATCGTTCGGACACATGGCCATCTTCAACATAGACTCATTTGTTGTGTCGGACATCGTATTGACACTGCCATCGCCAAAAGCGATGACCACCAAACCCGGATGGTTCGAACTGGGCCTCGCATACTTGAAATTCTCGGCATTGGTCAAAAGTGTCCAATCGAATGGTAAGTCATTCTTGTACAAGTTGACCCAATAGGGCCGTAAGAGTATTGGGGTTGCTTGTACAGCTTCCCTATCACGGCGATCAAAATCCAAGCCACTTGGCCAACAGAAACCAACACCGTTTTCCCAAATGGCGTGTTCACGAACAGTAGCTGGTTCACGAAAACCTCTGATATTGTCTGTTGGAGCCCACGGACTGGCTTGCATTGACTCAGAAAACAGAATGGTATTCGAAAGGCCATCAACAACTGAATCCAACTTCACTTTCGATTTACCCCCTGTTGTTGCAATTAACCCCGCTGATGTTGTACCAACGCAATCAACGAACATACCACTTCCCGTTTCAGGTTCAAAGCCGATTCCAGCAACGAAATCAGGGTTGCCGCAGTTGGCAACGTAATAATTGGGCGAATTTTCAGCATTGTTTTCCCCGGCCGCAGAGGGACAAATCAACGACTGAATCAGAATGCGATCACTATTAACAATGGTACCGCCGGCAAAACGATCGTACAATTGTTGTTGTTCGATACCGGCCAATATGACCGCAACCCAACTGCCAAAAACAGGGTCTACACCTTCGCCTTGAAACAGTTGCTGGCGAAAGCCGGGGAATTCTCCCTTAACGCTTGCAGAAGTATTGACGGCCAGTGCCAATTGTTTCTGGTTGTTTACGCACGTAATACGACGTGCGGCTTCACGTGCCATGTTAACGGCTGGGAGGATCAATGCGGCGAGCGTACCTATGATCGTAATCACGACGAGCAACTCGATCAAGGTAAACCCATGAAATTGAGACCTTTTCATAACAGCTCTCCTTTATGAAATGGATGATAACAAAACGCCGCCGGACACTGTGTCCGGGTTGGCATAAGGAAGCTGTGTCACGCAACAACCGGAATTGTCACTTGGCACAGACCTCACTCTCTCTATTTTCACCCAACTTGATAAAAAAATCCAGCCCTAATTTGACTTTTTTGCTAAAAATTTACCAAATTTTTCAATTCGCGGGTTTTACTTCTTCAGACTTTGCGCACAGATAACACAGATTGAACAGATGAACACCTGATCGAGCAGTGGTAAATTTGCTGAATCTGCGTCATCTGTGTGCAAATAGGGTAATAGGGTAATGGAACACGCTCTTTTTGATGATCGATTGAAAACAAACCGTAAGAAACTTTAGCATTTTTTCCTTTTTTACCGAAAAATCACTTGCAGGATGAAAAATCAATGATAAACTGGTTCCTGTCAGTGGGGAATTAACCCAAACTTGAAATTATTTAGAAAAATTAGTGGGAATTTTGCCCAAAGACGCTATAATCGACTTTTGTGATTTCAACGCTTACGGCGCGACACTGTATCCATCCGAGCCGCGACACGACATTAATGGGAGCCGCGACCGTGATGGAACGGTTTTTCCGTGCGACCGCTCTGTGACCGTCGCGGCCCGGATTGTGGCAGTCATGGTGTGACTGCCCTACTGAGTAATGCAAAAGACGATGGGTGAAACAAAACCATTAATTTTAGGGGAATTCAGCCGGCGCATTGACGAGCGTTACCGCCTGTCACTGCCAGGAGAGTTTCTCGAAATGTTTCAGCCCCAAGACGGCGATTGCATCCTCGCGAAAGAACGTCCCGGCTGCATCAGCCTGTGGGAGCACACTGCCTGGAAGACAAAACTCGACGCCCGTGTCGAATTGATTCAACAGCGTGTCAAACTGGGCGACTTGGAACAGAAAATGCCGCAACTCCAGATGTTCGGGCGACTTTTGTCAACACGGCATCGGGCGGTGCAACTAGCTGGGCGTGGACGGTTGCTGATTCCGGAAGGGTTTCGCGAGTTTCTCGGAGTCGAGCCGGGCAACGAGGTCATGGTCGTCGGAGCGGCGGTCTGCCTCGAAATCTGGCATCCGCAAAAGTGGATCGCCTACATCGAGGGACGTATGCCGGGCTTCCGCAAATTATTGGATACGTTATCGCATTAAAGACATACCGCCCTGGCAGGGCGGGAAAGACAATCGGGATTTCCATTCGTTCCACCCATCGGCCGTCAACCGAACATGGGGAAAACAAGTCAAGTCGTCGTTATGATATGACGGATGGGAAACCTGGGCGTCTTTTTCGCCCTGCCTGGGCGTTTTTTCTTTTCCACACACGGGTCCAGAGTTCAAGTCTCTTTCTCTGAGCCTTCGTGTGAAATATTTTTCTCTTGCCCCGATTTGCGGAAAACTGTAGAATGTGTTTGCTTGCGCAACATTTTGGGATCAACCCACCGCATACGATCCGGGTTGCTGTTCTGGCAACCCTGCCTTTGAAACTGAGGAGACAAGGATGTTATCCAACTCATACTTTACCCCCATCGTCCGGCTGGAAAAGGCACGCAGGATACTCCGGCAGGAGGCCAACGCGGTGCTTGAAATTGCGGACTCGCTTGGCCCGTCGTTTTCCGAGGCCGTTGCGCTGTTGCTTGGCTGTCGGGGATGCGTGATTCTGTCGGGCATCGGCAAAGCGGGATTGATCGCCCAAAAACTGGTCGCGACGCTGGCCTCGACCGGTACGCCGAGCCATTTCCTGCACCCTGCCGAGGCCATTCACGGCGATTTGGGCCGCGTGACCGCCGATGATCTCGTGCTCATGTTTTCGCAAAGCGGCGAAACGGAAGAGGTGGTGCGACTTTTACCGTCGCTTGCGGAAATGGGCGTGCCGTTGATCGCCGTGACCGCGTCGGACGATTGCACGCTGGCCCGGCACGCGACGCTCGTTCTACCGCTCGGCAAACGAAAGGAGGCCGACCCGCTCAACCTGGCTCCCAGCACAAGCACGACGGCGATGCTTGCCCTCGGTGACGCTTTGGCGTTGGTCGTCAGTGCCGAACGCGGATTTCAGGCGGAACATTTTGCGAAATTTCACCCCGGAGGCAGCCTCGGACGCAAGCTGAGCCTCGTCGGGGAATACATGCGGCCGATTACCGAATGCCGTGTTGCGCCGGATAGCGAAACGGTGCGAGAAATTTTCATGCGGCATCGCGTGCCCGGCCGGCGCAGCGGGGCGGTCATTTTGTACGATAAGCAGGGACGGCTTTCGGGCATTTTCACCGACAGCGACTTGGCCCGGCTGTTTGAATCGCGCAATGACGACGGCCTCGACCGCCCGGTGGCCGACGTGATGACCCGAACGCCGCTTGTCGTGACACTCGGCTCAAAAATGCTCGAAGCGGTTGCGATCATGGCCCGGCGAAAAATCAGCGAACTGCCGATCATTGACGAACATCGCGTCCCGGTCGGCATGATCGACATCACCGACGTGGTGTCCCATTTCCCGGAGTACGCACTTTACGCGGAAAATACACCGGAACAGGTCCCGCCCGTAGTGCGATTGCGCGTGGTTGCGTGAATGAAACCCGAAAGCGAAACGTTCATCAGAGCCGCAATCATAAGATTGCGCAGTTAATTTTCGCAATCTTACGATTGCGTCTCTGAACAATCAAGAATCGGAAAATACCATGAGCGAGTCTTTTTTCAACGAAAAATTCCCGGCACAGTTTCGCCAAAAATTGTGTGAAGAGTCCAAACTTTGGGAAGAGGAAAACCTGATTTCGCCGGAACAGCGGGAGGCCATACTCCTTCGTTACGAGAGCATTCCGGCAACAACACCTGCCAACCCCACTCCTGCGGGAACGGTCAGGGAGTTTCCCCTTTTCATTCGGGTCGTTCTTGCCCTGGCAGTTTTTCTGGTCGGCTTGGCGGTCTTTTTGCTCATCAGCTTCAACTGGCAGTACCTGCCCGGTGCCGTCAAATTGTCTATCGTTGGTATCGCCCTTGCCATTGCACATGGCGGCGGATTCGGGTTGCGAAAGACCGGTTGGAAACACTGGGGCGATGGGGCATTCTTTCTGGCCGGGATCATGTACGGCGTGGCCATCTGGCAGGTCGGGCAAGTGTTTCATCTCCCCGCCGACTGGCCGATGGGATTGTGGCTCTGGGCGGTTGGCGTCTTTCTCATGGCACTGGTTCTCAGTAGCACACCATTGCACTTGTTGTCCGTTGCGCTGTTGACTGCCTGGGTGATTGCCGCCATGATTGATTCCACAAGCCGCTTTCTGTCATTTGGCTCTTCAACTGTCCCGCTCCATCTCATTCCGTTTTTCGCTTGGACGTTGCCGCTCTTTGCCGTTCCCGGAATTGGTGCCGGTATCCTGAAACAAAACCGATTCGCCCTGCCCTTGTATTCCCTGCTCCTTGTTT
>WRMR01000131.1 GCA_009776995.1 Planctomycetaceae bacterium
TGAAGCCGCGATACTGTGGCGGGTGCCAGGCATACCATTTTTGCGTGAAGATCGGCACATCGAAAGTCGGCATGGCAGGTTGAAGTACAGCCCTGAAGTCCGGCAATGCGTCACCCTGTTCGACGTATTCGAGCGTCAGGGTCAAATAGCGGCGTTGCGACGGCAGGGGAACAAATAAATCGCCACCCTCACCGGTTCCGGGTGCGAAGGACCAGAGGGTTTTCTCGCCATCGATCCAAAGATGCCGGATTGCATCTGCCGTCACACCGGGCGGCAAACCGATTCTCAATCGGTCGAGCAACCGGTTTTCCAACGTAATGACCGCAAAGGAAACCACTTTTTCGCCCGGGTGATAATGGGTGTGCAGTGCCAAAGACCAGATGTTGGCCGAGCCGTCCTGAAAGCGGACCGACGTCGAAACCGGTTCGAGCACGAGCAAGGTGTTTTCAGGTGAAAACGCGACGCCGCCCGCAGGGTATTGATAAACCCCGCGAACGACATGCCAGGCGGAAATGTTGGCCGTCGCTTCGTTTGGCAGCGAAACCGCCTGGAGCAAATTCTGCGCAACGTGGTACAAGGCGGAATCATGAGTTTCGATACGCACCAGGGCGTCCACTTCCGGGATGTCCGGGAAAAACGGCAACGGAATGGCTTGCCGGGAATCAAACGGCGTCATACGGGTAGCCGTCACTTGAAAAGGCATACTTCGCGGCGGTGTCAGTTCCAACTCCCATGTTTCATCCGACTCAATCGAAGAAGAGTCTTTGGAAACGTTTCTTGTTGTCTGGATGGGGAGGGAACTGCCCGACTCCTGTTCCTCCAACGCCCAGGTCCAATCCGTCCCGTCATTCCCCTGTTGATGGGCCGAAAAACGGACGGTCAACCTTCCAACCTGCGAGTTATCCGTCGGAATACAGGAAAAGCGGCATGTTTCCCAGAGAGTGCCTTGTTGCACAACCAGGTTCGTCACAGCAGCCACCTCGCAGGCTGGGTGCAACGATTCCTCTTCGAGAAAATGGTCTTGGAAGGGTTCGTTGATGGAAAAAACCGTCCCGGACGGCAGTTGGGTGAAACGTTCAAGAATCTGTTCCTGCGTGGGGGAAGACGCGATGATTTCCTGTCGGTCATCGGCAACCAGCCGATAGTGTCGTCCGGAATCAAAAGCGATCAATTGTTGTCCCAGATGACTGCCGGGAACGCGAATCGGCATGAAATCCGACAAAGGGTAACGATGTTTCCGGGCTGAATCGGAAGATGCCGACTGTTCATTCGCATCAAGAGGACGTCGCAACTGTACAATCAGCCGGACCGGTTGCGACGGCACAACCGCCTGACGAAGCGGAACAATCCAACGGGTATGCGGTAATGGTTCGATTCCATCGTCCGTTTCGGTATCTTCGACAAAGGAGTTGGCCACACGGGTTGAATCGGCGGCTTCGATCAGGTCAACGGTCCAATTCGAATCCACATCCAGTTCCAATTGTTGAACCTGCCCCTCTTCAACGGAAAAGTACAGGATCGCCCGGGCAGTGATTTCACGTTCTCCCCATTGAAACCATGTCCCGCTTTCCAGGTTCAGCATGGGTTGTTTCTGCTCCAGTTCGATTCCAAGCGGTGATTCCTCCGTAAACGACTGGAACACAAACAGGTCGCTTTCCGTTTCATCCATTCCACCGGAAGGGGTGACCTGCTTTTGGTGCGGGGCAATGATTCTCCGCGTCAACAGCGGTCTGTTGACATGCACGAGATTCTGCGTTTCGGTCCAGAACAACAGCGGAGAACGCAAATGAACTCTGGGTAAGTCCCATGGTCGGCCCATTTGGACCGGGCAAAAGGTTTCCATCTGGATTTCGCCGGGACCCGTCTCCATGTGCGCCATGGAAACAAGCAATCGCGTCACGCCGGCATCGTCTGAAGGCATCTCGGTCCACGGAAGAACCCGATCCCCGGTCTTGATGGACAACACGGAAAGAGGTTGACTCAATTCCAGGGTTAATGTGTCCATGACAAATTCGGATTTTTCGAAAAAAAACATTGAGGTCAGTTGCATCCCGAAAAGCGACAGGTCGTAGGAATGAAGTTCTGAAACACCGATACTACGAAGGTATTGTTCACTCGTTTCATCCGGGGCAACGGTTAACCGCAGTGTCTGACCGCCGTTGACCGCGACATGCCAACGCCGATAACCCGGCGGAATGTCGGATTCGGTGGACATGTTTCGTCGGTCGGATGCTTCCACCTGTTGCACGAGACCGAAAGGCACAATCGGTTTCGTGTTTGCGGGCAGGTCGAGTACCAATTCCGTCTTGAGAAATCGCGGCAAGTTCAAAGAAAACACCAGATCATTGCGGGAATCGGCATCTCTCCTGAGCGTCCAGTCGAATGCCAGTTCACTTGCTCCCGGAGAGATAACGAGAACCGTTTCGCCATTCCCGTCCAAGCCAAGCTGTGCAGGTTCACCGTTTGACCACACCGGACTGGACACGGCCAAACCAAACGGGGAAAGGGTCACGAACATGTCGGGTTGGCGGGATTTCGCCGGGGAATTCGCATCGCCGTTTGTTTCCGAAGCAAAATCGGAATTGATTCGCATAACGCCTTTGCCGGACACAAGCTGTTGTTTCTCCAGACGCGCGGACAATTCGAGCGACACAAGGACGCATTGGCGGTCACTCCCCCCGCCGTAGGGACCGGACTCCTGTGCCGTGTCAACAAGGCGGCGAAAAGTTTCGGCAGGCACGGAAAAGTGAAAACCGGGCATCGGTATGTCCGACATTGCATGTTCCGGAAAATAAATGAAGCGGTATTCCGGCCAATGCGTTAGTCTTGAGGGAGGATGATTGTTGTCCCGTGTGCCGGGAACCTGTCCCACCAAGTGTGTCGTGAGCAAAACGTTCAAGAAAACCATCGCCGAGAACAGTGGCATTGCATCAGAAACAAGACTTTTTCGGGACGACTTAGACATGGCCATTCCCCTCCTTTTCGATTGGGGCATCGGTCACGTTCGAATCCGCCTGATGCACAACGTCATCATTGATCCGCACGGAAACACTCCGGTCGCCGTTCGTGAGCAAAGCGGGGGATTTCCCCGAATCAGGGGAATCGGAGTCCCCCTGGTCGCCAGGCACGACTTGTATCCCGGCCATGTCGGAATGTTGCTCATGGGACGAAGCATCACGGCGAACCACACGGGAATGGTCTTTTCGTCCGACGGAGGACAACGAACCGAAAGCCGCACCACGCCACGGATCGCCTATCACAAACATCCGGTACAGGAACGCTCCAATCAGCGCAAGGACAATACCGACGGCACCGGCCTGGAGAAACAGGATGGCCATTGTTGTCCGATAGGCGAAAGCCGAAACAAACAACACCAGAGACGTAAATAACACGCCGGGATATCGGGTTCGCGGAAAATAAATCAGGATTAAACCGAGCAAGAGAATGAGACCGCTGGATACGAGAATCAATGTCGAACGATCGACCAGGTCCAATTGGATTCCTGACTCAGGGCGAAAGGTGATGAAAAGGTAACTGCTCAAGGCCGGGGAAATCGGTTCGAAAGGAGACACACCGACCCAGGTCTCCAGTTCCTGCTGGGTCAAATCCGGCTTGCGGGACAAAAATCCTCCGTCCCATCGCCATTGGTATTGAGGCATCCATTCCGGGTTGCACGAGAGGAGATGTCGTGAGGACGACAAAATCACCTGACAATACATCGGACACTTGACGACTTCCGGGAGGAAGGACGGCATTTCCAGTGCGACACTGTTCGAGGAAGTGACCTGGGGAACTTCATACCAGATTTCCAGCGTGTGAAGAGATTCACTTTCCGGGAGGTCACGCCATGGGAACGATGATTGTGTTGACACTTCAGAGGATGTGTCGCCGGACGGTGAAATGAGCGGAATACGCAACTCGCGGCCGTTTCGTTCGATCTCAACTTTTCGATCGTTCACCTTGACGATCTTGATGACGATCCGGTCGGCATGAGTTTCCTCGGGCAGCTTCATGGTCAAATGACTCAAATTGGTGGAAACCCGGTAACAGGCACAGTCCACGCGGCCGGAACCCAGCAACCAGCTCCTGACCCAACCTTTTTCAATGGTGGTTGTCCCGGAGCGGTCAACGTTTTTGAGAGCAACGCCCAGGGAGAGAAGCGGCGTTGCCGTTTCCGTGAGGTAGCTTTCGGAATGTGATAAAAGGGTCTGAGACTTGGGCGGTTCCACATTTTTCCAACCGGTCGCCTCTTCGTCGTGCGTCAATTGAAATCTCCCGGGGTTGTGGACTTGCACTGTTTCCTGAACCAGTTGTCCGTCATGGGGCAAGACGATCGGAACCTTGACCTGGACCGTCGAAGTGGGAAGATTTTGGGCCAAATCGTCGCGTATCTGAGTTGTCAGTTTGAAATCCAATGCCAATTGGAATTTTCCAATGGTGGCATCGGGTAAGCGTACCTGTTTCAAGACAATGCCGTTTTGTGGGTAGCCGGAACCCGGCATCTCGGACATGTTGAACAAATACAGCTCGAGTGATTCAAACAGAACGCGCAAGTCCCCCTGACTGTCAAGTTCGGAGGGGACGGCAAGAATCAATCGCGTGACCGGTTCATATTCAACCGTATAATCCAACGTTTGTTTGACCGGTTCGTCCGACTGGAGCGTGAGTTCCGTGTGAGACTGCACGGTGATTTTCTGCTGTTGCACAGATGCTTTGGCACAAAATTCGGCTTTACCCGGATGGTCAATCCGGTAAACCAACGGTCCCTGTTGACGTGGCGGAAGTTCAATTTGCAAAGGCGTGTCACGACGTGATTTTTGACTCATTTCGACAAGCGGACGGCTCTCGTCAACAGTCAACTCAATATTATCATCGGGAATGACCGCTACAAGTGCCGGTTCCGTGGAATCCGCTTCCGGAACCGGAAAGGAAAAACGAACCACGCCGTCATCGGAGTCAAAGAAACGTTCAGCCTGTAAGGTCAGTTCGATATTCTTGCCGACAGGTTCCTGGAGCGTCACCATCACCGTGCCGTCTTCCATGAACGGCAAATCGTTCTGATCGACCAGGGTGTCCGGTCCGATATTGGTCAATCGCCAGCCGTTCATGTTGATGGCCAATTGTTTCAGGCTGCCGTGAATCGTGTATGAAAGTTTCGCACGCAGGACGGCGCGATTGCGATGAATTTCCACCTGGTATTCCGGGGCAAGTGAGACACGCGTTGCCTGGGGAACGGCTTGCACCAGCAGCGAACACGGTTGCTCATAATACTCAAAACTCGAAACAATTCCTTCTGTTTCATTGACTGCGGCTTCCATGGCGTGACGTATGCCTCTGCTCTCTTTTTGACGAAGACGCGTATCCTGGGGTACGACGACTGACAGTCTGCCGAATTGCTTTTCCGCTCCGATGACTTCAAACCCGCCTGCCTCAAACAAGCCGTTCTGCGAATGATTCATGGGTGTCTCAGCCTGAATGCGAACAGGAACAGACCCTTCAGTCGGTTGCGACAAGCGAACGAAAAGCACTTGGGATATCGCTTGGGGCGGAATATCAGGAGCATCCTGTTGTTCCGGGGGCAAGACCTCAATCTGGTATTCGGATGTTTCCGTGGCCGGCGTTGGCCGAAAGACCGCCCCCTGGGGAAGTTTGAGGGAAAAGGAATCGAATGCACCGCCCGTACTCTGGACCGGAATCGTCGCGTCGAAGACCACTCCCGTGGAATTGACTCGTGCGATAATGTTGCCGTTTTCAACTTGAAGGATGACACGTTCCCGCACCTGAGCGTACTGCTTATCGTGCCATCGCACCTCGAAGTCGCCGGAGGCTCTCTGGAAAACAAAAGTCGTTTGTTCCTCGGAAGGAATCGTTTGCCACAGACTTCCGCCTTTTGTCTGGCCAACGACTGCGTCGGATCGGGGAACGGTCAGTCGCACAAGCGAACTGAGTGTCTCTGGAAACTCCGCCTTGAATTGGTATTCGCCAATCGATGGCTGTGTCACTGGAAATACCACTTGGAGTGTGACGGTATGCAGGTCGTATTGTGTTGCTGGTTCATCGCCTTGGGGAGGGAACTCTTGCTGCAACGAGGCCGGCAAATCGGCAAGTGGGGCAACTTCCGTTACGGGCAAGGGTTCCGTTTCGGGTGCGGTTGCAGATTCAGGCGTCGTTTCCATCGGGGAAGCATCGTCAACAGGTTCCGGCATCGATGGTTCCAGGGTTTCGGGAGCAGGTTGGGATGGTGTGGAATGGGACCCGGCATCAACCGGTTTCGCCCGTAAAATTATGTCGTAACCATTCCCTTGCGGGTTGGCGATGATGGAAAACCGGGACGGTCCGTCATATTGAACAACCTGACTCAAAGGCGTTTCAAAGAGAAAAAAACCGCTTTTCAAACCAATGGGAATGCAGATGACCGGCTCGTTTTGAGTTGAAATCCGTAACTGGATCGTCAGGTACGCCATGTTATCGGTGACTTGCCCATCGGCGGTAAGCGATTGAATGGAATATTGCGGTTCGGGATTTTGCTGGTTCAGTATTTTCAGCAGTTTATCAACGAGAGACAATGACAAGCCGCTCATCACCGGGCGGAGTTTTCCGTATTCATCAAACACATAGATGATATCCGAAGGGCTTCCGGGTTCCCGTCCAGGGATGGTTGGCAGGACGGAGAGAGGTGGCGTGCTCCCATTGGAATACTGGGGGGCGGGATTGACTTGCGGTTCAACTTCTTGCGCACATGCGGCTGTTGCACAGCAGACCCAACCGAACACCAGGACAAACAAATACCACCTCACCAGGCATTGCATGGTTGCGAAATCAACGAATTGACGGGAAGGACATGAATGTGACAAGGAAATAATCCCCCATGCCTGGCATACCTGCCATGCAGACGAAGATGGATATGTTATCATCGACAACATTTTGAGAAACAACCACAACAACGCAGTTTTTACAGTAAGTACAATGCGTACATAACACTCAGTTTAATCGATATGTCACAAGAAATAAAGGATTTTTAGTGAATTTTCACTGCTGAAATCATCACACAATCGCTTTTAATGAAATTCGAGCCGATAATCAACTTAGGATGCTAGAAAACCTCGAAAAAACGACTGTCTGTACCACCTTCACCGATTTTCAGATTAACGGATTTGAGGCATTTCGGGCAACGACCTTCATAAGCGGTGCCATCGCGATTGATGTAAACTCTTGAATAGACGCCACAACAGGAAAATTTCAAGCCGAGAAATCTCTTTGGCGTCTCAGATTCTGAATTTGTCGGTGATGACGATTTTTCTTTGTTGGGATGGGAAATTTGAGATGCGGCCATCTTGCCAAACGAATTGGGGTCACTCGAAAGATCAAGTTGATGACGTGACATGGCTTGCTCCGTATTTCCTGATCCACACTTCCAAACCCAAGACTTTTCGTCAAAATCAGAGCTACGACAGAATGCTACAATTTATGTTACCCCAAATTTCCGGCATCCGCAAGTCCCCAAATCAGGAAATCGTTGACAACTTGCGCAGGGATCAACGCGTATTTTTCCATGTCCTCTTTTCCTAAATATTTGTGACACTTTGTGTTACATCATCTGTAAAACGTGACCCCGTTGGCGAAGGCATACTGCTTTACGAAGTACCAACAAATTCTTGGATGAATAATGAGCGAATATCTTAAAAACGCCACACAAACATCCTGGGACCGGCTGTTGGTCGGTGAAAAAATGAGTGGCGACCAACGATCAGTAGCCACCTCAATAATCTATAGTCGATGAAACAAAATTTTCCCGCCAGTCACATGTCACCGATTTTTACGGTATAATTTTCAAGAGAAGTATCTTGCTTCAAAATTTCACACCTAACCCCAGGAACTCTCATGACAAGAAAAATTTCCACTACCGTGTGCCGCCTTGTCGCGGCGATGTCCTTTCTTACCCTCTGCTTGTTCCCCTTCTCTGTTTCCGTCGGACAAGACGCCACCACCCTCAAGACGGGAGACAGCCTGGAATTGACTATCGAAGGGATAAAATATACCTTTCGCTGGTGTCCGGCAGGCGAATTTATGATGGGCAGCCCCAAGGATGAGGCAAACAGAAATGATAACGAAACTCAGCATCAGGTTGTGTTGACTCGTGGATTCTGGATGCTTGAGACGGAGGTAACACAAGAGATGTGGGAGAGTGTCATGGGAAAGAATCCGAGCAGATTCAAGGGGGACAAACTCCCGGTGGAGCAGGTGTCGTGGAGGGATTGTCAGGAATTTGTCGGAGGATTGAATGACTTGAAAGTCACGCCGACAGGTTACAAGTTTGCTTTGCCGACGGAGGCCCAGTGGGAGTATGCTTGCCGGGCGGGAACGACGACGGCTTTCTATTCCGGGGGCGCATTGAACGCGAGACAGGCGAACTTTGAGGGAAAAACGACCTCTGAAGTAGGTTCTTTTCCGGCGAACGCGTGGGGTTTGCGCGATATGCATGGCAATGTCTGGGAATGGTGTCTTGATGGGTATAGCGGCGATTATGCCAGCGGTGCAGTCACGGATCCTTTGGGAGTGTCCCCGAACCAGTCAAGGTATGTGTGTCGTGGCGGGAGTTGGTACAACAAATCCTGGTTCAGTCGGTCTGCAAGTCGGGAATACTACAGTTCGGATAAGCGGGACTATCACCTTGGTTTTCGCCTGGCCCTGGTTTCGACTGGGGACACAAGTGAAGTCGTCAATGCCGCTATCCAATCAAATCCGGCAAGTCAAAGAGCGGCGAAGGACATCACGGGAAATGTTGAGCAATTTCTGCGTGACAACGGATGGCCTGGTGTGAAAAGGGAGGAGGCAGCGCAGGATGTCATTAAAGTTGTACTCAATGACAGACCTTACGATCTGTTTTACCTCATCAAGAAAAAAGAAGAGCAACTGATTGTGCTTGCAGTATTGAGAGAGAAGGTTACGGAGAGTCGCCGGGCTGAAGTCATGGAGTATCTCACGCGGGTGAACTTCGCCGCCCTGAACATCGGGAATTTTCAGATGGATTTGTCGGATGGCGAAGTCCATTTTCGCGTTGCCATTGATGTCGAACATGGCGTGATCAACCCGGAGATCGTCAGGCAACTGACCGTTTCTTATGCTATTCCCGTCACTGATAAATTCGGGCCTGGGATCAAAGAAATCGAAGACGGCAAAGCCCCCGCAGAGGCACTTGGCAGGATATCTGACTGAGAAAGTGTCTTTGACCGGAATTTTTCGCAAAAAAACAGTAGCCGGGAACGCAGAGAGGTCACGAAGTGGCCGAACGGAGTGACCGGAGAGGGTGCCCCCAATGGTCTTGCGTCCAGGGTGTACAACATGTTACGCTTCCGTTTTTGGAAGATCAACCCTTAGGATCCGCGCAATCATCACGTGAATATTTCCCACCAGAGCCGCGAGAGCTATCGAGCGGAATGACCGCTCCGTGACCGTCGCGGCTCTGAGGGATCGAACAACTGATTTCTGCGCGGGTTCTTACTCCCGGACGCTATTGGGAAGCCGCAATGGCATTCGCCTCCCATTCGGCGATCAGTTCGCGATTGATTTTGGCGTTGTGCCGCACATCGACGGGGAACGCTTTCAGAAACCGAATCGTGTCGATGCGTTCGGTCAACGGATTGGCCTTGCCGAGAGCGAGCAGCTCCTGCGTGAATTTTGATTTCGCCGCGTCGGTTTCGGGGAACCTGTCGGGTTTCGGTTCGATGGAAATCACGGGCGTCTGTTCGCCGAAAGCCCCAATGCCGACCAGTGCCGAGCGGGACACGTCCGGGTGCATGTTGAAAATCGCCTCGCAAGGAATGGTGAACATCGGTCCTGCGGCGGTTTCGACGCGATGTGCCTTGCGGCCGCAAAACCAGAACCGCTCCTGCGCGTCGATCCGTCCGACGTCGCCGATGCGGTGCCAGATACGTCCCTGCGCATCGGTCATTTTGGCAAACGCGTTGGCTTCAACCCGTGTGACATAACGTTGCGTGACCTGCGGACCGGTCACGGCCAGTTCGCCAATCTCTCCGACGGGCAATATTTCTGCGTCTTCGAGCCGCGCTATCGGTTCGTCGGTGATTTTGATGACGCGCCAGTCAATTTGAGAAAACCGTTTGCCGACGCAAATACCCTGTCCGACGTTGGTCAGTGCTGCTGTTTCGCCGAGGACTTCGTTCGCTTCAATCACCGCGACGGGCAGTGATTCGGTCGCACCGTAAGGCGTGTAAATTTTTGCGTCATCGGGCAGGCAACGTTTGAGTTTTGCCAGCAGATGCACGGAAATCGGTGCCCCGGCCAGTACAACCCGCTTGCAGGATTCGATGACAAGGCTGCGTTCGATGCAATGGTCGGCCACACGATGCCAGAGTGCCGGCGAACCGAACGATTGCAGAGCATTCCAGTCGGCGGCGGCTTCAAGAATATTCTCCGGCTTGACGTTGGCCGGTTGCGTCGGGTCCATGTCGGGGATGACCATCGTGACACCCATTGCGGCGTCGAACAGTCCGAAAAACGGAAACCCCGCCACATCGGTGACGCCCGGTTGAATGTCGAGCCGTCCTGCGATTTCCGCCACTTGTGTATCGACGATGCGGTGTGTGTAAAGTAC
>WRMR01000132.1 GCA_009776995.1 Planctomycetaceae bacterium
CGAAACGTCCGAAGGATGCCAAAGGGTTTGTGCCGGTGGCGAAACGTTGGGTGGTCGAACGCACGTTTGCATGGATGGGTCGCAACCGCCGCTTGAGCAAAGATGACGAACGTACCATCACCTCCAGCGAGGCAACGGTCAAGCTCGCCAACATCGCGCTGCTCCTGCGACGACTCGCGCCCAATAAAAATCCAAAAAAATTCCATGATCGTGACAACTTACAAAAAGTCTGAGTTTTACGCGATTTTATTTCCAAATAGACTCTAAGAAATATTTTCCACGAAACTGGCACTTCCGCCGACAATTTGGTACACTGATTTTGACATAATGAACGAATTTCGTCCATAACTGAAAACAAACAACGATAATCGATCAAGAGACCATAACCATGACCGACTCTCCAAAAACGCATGACTGCCTTTGCCTGGGTATATTATTTGCCGATGTCGTTTGCCATCCGATTCCGCACCTGCCCGTGCCTGGTGAACTGGTCCCGACGGAACGGGTCGAACTGAGTTTGGGCGGTTGCGCCTCCAATGTGGCGATCAATCTTGCCCGGTTCGATATGTCCATCGGGCTTTGCGGCTGCATCGGCGATGACCCGTTCAGCGATTATATTGAGCAGACCCTGCGCGGCGTACCGGGCGTTGACACTTCGCGGCTGGCACGAATCACCAATAGCGGACCAGGGACCAGCATGATCCTGAACGTGCAGGGGGAAGACCGCCGTTTTGTCAGTACCAACGGCGCAAACGGGTATTTTCAACTGAGCGACGTTCCTGACGAATGGCTCACGCCCGGCACGATCCTCTACATCGGCGGCTTTTTGATGATGCCGAAACTCGAATCGCCGGAAACCATCGAAGTCCTCAAGCGCGCCCGGAAACGCGGCTGCCGCATTATCCTTGATGTTGTGCTGTACGGCGACCGGCCATATTGGGACGCGATCAAGCCGCTGTTGCCCTACACGGACATCTTCGTTCCCAACGATCACGAAGCCGAACGCATCAGTCATCTGTCCGATCCGCTCGATCAGGCGAAGTTTTTCCTTGACGCCGGGACGGAGGCCGCTGTCATTACCTGCGGCGAGAAGGGGACGCTTTACTATTCCGCACGGGAAAAATTCCGCGTCGGCATTTTCCCGACCGGGTTCGTCGGCGGAACAGGCGCCGGTGATGCGTTCAACAGCGGTTTCATTGCCGCGATGCACCGCAAGCTGCCGCCGGTCGAATGCGTGACCTGGGGCAGTGCCCTCGGTGCCAGTTGCGTGCGGCACATCAGTGCCACCCAAAGCGTCTTCTCCCTTGCCGAATTGCAGGACTACCTCGCCGCCCACAACACCTCTTGCGAAGAAATCGCGTGAGAACAATGCCATCCCGGAGTCCGCACTATCGGCAGAGGCAGATTCCCTCCCATGAAAAAAAACCGAGTTTTCCGAATGTAGCATCCCATCAACCAGGAGTAACACATGCAACAAGTATTTCGCCAAATCCTGGCAGGCTTCCTGTTATGGGCAGCAACAGCCGGTCTTGGTTATACCCAACAGGCGAATTCTTCGCTGGCAAATTGTGTTCCGGAGGAGAGCGTTCTGACTTGTCCTCTGCCGTGGAAAAACGAACCCCGAGCAAGATTGTTCACCGATATTTTGTATGAAGGGGACTTTACGCTCGAGACGACCAATTTGCTTTCACGCTACTTTACCGGCGGCACCCCGGCCTTGTTTGAGGATTTCAAAAAGGAATTTCACAAGAGTGAATACACCCATATCCAGGCAAAGCCTGATCTGGACAACCTGTTCGAAGAGTTTAACTGCACGATGCACACCTATTACAAGCCTTTTGAATTCCACCAGAGCAGATTCCTCGACTGGATTCACAAGAACAGGGGAATGACGGATTTCCTTCCGGCCAACGCCCGTAAACGCAATGACTACAAAGGGGATCTTATCAACCCAATCATTCATAGTGAGAGTCAGGCCGAGGCGTTTGATCTGAAAAAAACGTTCGGCAAGCAAATCTCATTCGGTGACGGCAAAGTTTTTTACCTTCAGGACAACAGACTGAATCCTTACCGCTGGTGGGCACCTTACAATGAGTTGTTGCACCACGAGACCTCCGCCATTTTTATGGAAAACAACATTTCACCGGAAAATATTGTGCGTCTTCGCACAATCCTGGAGGATTCTCTTGCCGGAACTGACCGAAGCAAAAAAATTCTACTGAAGTACCGGGCAACTATCCGCGTCGAGGATTACCGCGATGAAATGGGCGAGCAAACGATTTTCGAGATGTATCAGCCCGGCGAATTTGAAAACGGAACCGACTTGCTGACGACCCTGCACCGCGAATGGAACGCCCGGTCGCAAGGCAATACGCCCGTGGCCCGGTGGAGTAAACAGTACATGAATTACCGCCTCGAAAGACCGTTTGTGCAGGTGTCGGTCTGTGCCAATATGTATATGGCCGACGGACGCTACCTGTTACAGGAATTTATGCTTTTCAACAAGGACTACGCTTCGACCACCAGGGGATTTTATTGTCCGGTGAGTAACCCCGTGATGGACGAATTTATCTATGAAGGCGGGTGTAGCGGTTTGGTGGGGTGGAACCGCCTTTCGGTCGATGCGATGCGCATTGACGGTGTGAGTTGCAGTCATGAGTTTCCGGTGATCTTGAGCGGTGGCGAATACATTGATGTTTCCGGTGACGATTCGCCCGTGGTCGAACGTTCGGTGGACGGGGTGATCGACCTGACAAACTATTATGTGATGGCCCGCCGGAATCACTTTTTTCCGGGGGAACAGGGGGCTTATGTTGATAACGGCACAATGCACGGCTTTGGAACCGAAGGGAAGCCGGAGTCGGAGAAAGACTTCAAACCTTCGATTTTCTGGGCCGGTTTTATGTTTGAAATGACCGGCCCTTATAAACTCGAAATCGGGATCGAAGAGCTTGATGTGGTCATTGCAAACGTTGAGAATAACCTTTAAAAAAACAGGAGAAACCATGCAACAACAGCAACAAGTATTTCGCCAAATCCTGGCAGGCTTCCTGTTATGGACGGCCGTAGCCGGTCTCGGGTATCCCCAACCGGCGGAGTCGCAACCCCGGGAGCAAATCCCTGTTCTGGCATGGTATGGCGTTTCGCCCGAAGCAAGTGCGGTGGAGCGGTATATCGAACTGCGTGAATCGGGGATAACGCATAACCTCACTTTTTTTTCAACGGAAGACGAACTGGCCGTTGCCCTGGACGCTGCGGAAAAAGCGGG
Source organism: Planctomycetaceae bacterium (assembly GCA_009776995.1). Classification (GTDB taxonomy): domain Bacteria; phylum Planctomycetota; class Planctomycetia; order Pirellulales; family Thermoguttaceae; genus WRMR01. The sequence continues at coordinate 3,269 of WRMR01000132.1, forward strand.
GATAAAAATGTTCGCTGCCTGTCCTGAATTGCAAAGCGACCCGGAAAAAACGGCGAACCGTTTCAAGGATCATCCCGCCCTTGCCGGCTATCATCTTGCCGATGAACCGGGTCGCGCTTCTTTTCCCATGTTGGGTGAATGGGCACGAAAAATCCAGGCCGTGGACGACAAACACTGTTGTTACGTGAATCTGTTTCCCAATTATGCCCCGCTCTGGGCACTCGGAACAGAATCCTATCGGGAACATGTGCGATTGTCCATTGAAGAAGTTCCCACGCCGTTCGTGTCGTTTGACTATTATCCGGTTGTGGAAGAAGGAGCGGCTCCCGACAAGCGTATTCTCAGAGGAACCTGGTATGAAAATCTTGAAGTTGTCTCGGACGAAAGCCGCAAGGCCGGAAAACCTTTCTGGGCGTTTGCGCTGACAGTTGCACATGGTCCTTATCCCATCCCCACTCCGGCTGAACTCAGACTCCAGGTTTATAGTAACCTTGTTTACGGGGCGCAGGGAATTCAGTATTTCACTTACTGGACGCCCAATCCTGAAACAGCCGGTTATGATTTCCACCATGGCCCCATTGATTTTGAAACCGCAAAAAGAACGGAAGTCTATGATGATATCAAAGAGATGAACAGGGAAATCAAAAACTTGTCCCGTGTATTCTTGAACGCCAAGGTCGTTTCGATTGCCCATACCGGTGGGATGATTCCCCAAGGAACCCAACGGCTGGAAAAACTGCCGGATGGAATCACAACGTTGGAATTCGAAGGGGAAGGTGCGATTGTGTCTGTCCTGGAAAAGGAGGGGAAGAGCTACCTGGTGCTGGTCAACCGTGATTTCAAAAACACGATGAAAGTCACAATCGAAGGCGAACCCGGTTTGTTGCGAGTACTCAAAGACGGAACGATGGTTCCGGCATCCGTTTACATCAGCACCATGACCGTTGCACCGGGCGATATTCTCATCTATTGCCGGGAGAACCAATAAACGAATGGCAATCTTGAAATGATCACCAATATAACCCTATGGAGAAACCATGCAACAAAAACAACACAGGCTTTGCCAGATCATCATTTCCCTCTTCTCAGCATTTCTGGTCGGCACCGGTTATGCCCAACCGGCGGATTCGTCCCCCGCGACCAATCGTGAGTACTATTCATCCCAGGTCGGTTTGTGGTACACCGTTTGGTGGGACTCGCTGGAGCGCGACCCGGTTTTCTTCAAACACCACTGGGGCACGAATACCCGTGTCAAACCGATCAAGCACGGGTATTACGCAACCGACGATCCGGAAAAGCTGGGAGACGATTTCCGGTTTTTTCATCGCATCGGGATCGATTATCTGATTCTGGACGACACGAATGCACATTACAATGACGGCGGCAACATCGCCAGGCATATTGACGCGTGTTTTGCCATGGCCAAAGAACTGGGAAATAACGCGCCGAAACTCTGCTTTGCGGGCGGACGTCCCCTGATCAACGGCGATGTTGACGGAATGCAGGCCGAACTCGATATTTTCGCCGGTTACGCGGAAAAATATCCCGACAACACGTATTTTTGGAAAGGCAAACCGCTGTTTGTCAATTTCAATATTGCGAAGAATTACAGTTATCAGGACAAGCAAAACCGCTTCACAATGCGTCCGGCGACAGGACATCTCCTGGAGGGGTTTCACGCGTACAAAGAACACAACCTCGACAAAACCGGTATGTACGGCTGGGTGTTCGACATGCAATACGAAACGTCGGAGGTGCATGGCATCACACCGGGCTTTTCGAGGAGTCATAACAATCTGGGGACCATTCTGGAACCCATCGAACGCGAAAACGGCGAACGATACCGCCGTGAGTGGCTCAACGCCGTCAAACGCAAGCCGGAGATGATTGTCATTTCCAGTTGGAACGACCACGCCGAGGAAACCGGCATTGAAGCGGTCGAGTTGCTGGAACCGATTCCCGGACGCGGTGAAGAAGACCCGTTCTTTTATGAAAAGATCACGGAAGGGTATTTGGCACTGAAGACAGGCTACCTTGAGAATTGGTATTATCGCAGTGAAAGCGATCCACAGGTTTTCCAATACCACGATGGCCGGCTCAACAAGGTATCACGCCTTAACGGCAAGGAAATTGTCATCGTGACACCCGACGATTATTTCGACTGGGCCGGTGTGCCGAGAGATTGACATGTGCCGGGAGATTGATATATTTGGCTTTCACCAATTCTCAAGAACAAAAATCGAAATCGAAGCCGTAAGCACTGACACACGTTGAATACACAAAGATTATTGCACAGGAACAAAATGACAAGAGTGGCAGTTTTAGGAGCGAAGGGTTACACCGCGCTGGAGGTGATCAAGATTTTGCTTCGGCATCCTGGAGTTGAAATTTGTGCAACGGTCGATCTTGAGGAAAGCAATCGGATCGACGCAGTCCATCCTTCGCTTTGCGGACGTTTCTCTCTTCCGATTGAAAATCTTACTCCGCAAGAGGTTGCGGAACGTGCCGAATGCGTTTTCAGTTGCCTTCCCCATGCCGCCAGTGCGACCGTGATCCCTAAAATACTCGCAGGCGGAGCCAAAGTTGTTGATTTCAGTGCTGATTATCGTCTGAATTCACCGGAAGTCTTCAAAAAATGGTACGAAATTGACCATCCTGACGCAACCCGGCTTGGCAACGTGCCTTACGGAATGCCTGAACTGTTCCGCGAGCAGATCATTCCCGCGCCGCTGGTGGCCAACCCCGGTTGCTATCCCACGACGGCCATTTTGCCGCTCACGCCGTTGCTCCGGGCAAAGCTGATCGAGCCGGATGACATCATCCTGGACGCGAAAAGCGGCATTTCGGGTGCCGGTCGCAAACTGAATTTCAACACGCATTACCCGGAATGTAACGAGAGCATTTCGGCCTACAGTGTCGGAAAACACAGGCACTTGCCGGAGATCAACCAATACCTTTCGCTGGCCGCCGGGGTGTCGATGGAGGTCATTTTTACGCCGCACCTGACGCCGATGGATCGCGGCATTCTTACTACGGCTTACGTGAGGCCGACGCAGTCGATTTCGCAGGCCGAACTGCTCGACGCGCTCCGCGATTTTTACCAAAACGAGCCGTTCGTGCAGATCGTCGAACATTTGCCCGCGACCAAAGACGTCGCCATGACCAATTGTTGCCACATCACCGCACGGGTTGTCGGTGGACGCGTGATGACCATCGCCGTCATCGACAACTTGATCAAAGGCGCATCCGGCAGCGCAGTGCAAAATTTCAACCTCATGTTCGGCTATGACGAAACGCTGGCCTTGCTGTGATGACGCTCCCGGAACCGTGGCTTTCGCCGGAAAGTTGTCAGCCAAAGCCGCGTCGTATCCTGCGGGAATTCCCAACAGCAACCGGGAACGTCAGTGACCGGTTGGAATTTTTTCCGCCGTGAAAACCTGCGGCCGAAAAAAACTGACCTACCTTACCTGTCCGACGGCACCGGCCAGGGTGGCTTTGGCCTCGACGACGTCGCCAAGGGCTTCCTGCAACTGCGAGATGTAATCGTTTGGAAGCGGGTCGTTCCGTTGCGTTTCGGCAGCGATTTTCCTGAAGCGGTTCCACATCCCAACCCGGCTGTCGGCATACACATTGAATTTGCATATCCCGTTTTCGACGGCGGCACGGATTTGCTCGTCCGGCGTACCGGAACCCCCGTGCAAAACCAGCGGAACCTGACTGACCGCGTCCAATTTCTTCAGCAGGGGGATGTCCAGTTGGGGCAGTTGCTCATAGACGCCGTGCGCGGTTCCTATGGAAACGGCCAGTGAATCGACGCCGGTTTGCCCGACAAATGCCGTCACTTCGTCGGGCTGGGTGAGAACATTGGCGACACTGTCTTTTCCCGACAGTCCGAAACCGCCAACCAAACCGAGTTCCGCTTCCACCGACGCACCGTAGGGCTTTGCGAGTTCCACGACCTTGCAGGTCATCTCGACGTTTTGGTCGAAGGGGAGGTTCGATCCGTCGTACATGACCGACGTGAACCCGTGATCGAGCGCCTCCCGAATGACACCAAGCTCCGTTGCGTGGTCGAGGTGCAGGACGATCGGGATTGTGTAACGTTCGGCAACCGCCCGGACGATGGCAGGGTAGTACCAAAACGTCTTGTCCCCGACTTCGGCGGCATAGAGCATCAGGAACACGGGTGCGCGGCAACGTTCCACGCGGTCGAGAATCCCGCGAATCATAATGTCGGGAACACAATTAAAACCCGGAACGGCATAGTGCTTTTCCCGGGCGTCTTTCAAAACGTCTTTCGCAGTGGTGAGCATGAATATGTGTGCTATATGGATTGTGTATCACTGTCCATCGGGTGGAACAAGAAACAAGAAAAACGACAAATCCACCATAATATAAGCGTGTTGCAGATTTTCACAAGCCACGTCAGGATTTTTTATTATTATGAACTGCCGTCCGATTCAACGGAGCGGAGCAGAATTTCGCGTTCGGCTTCCTTGATGTCGTGGCGGACCATCATTTCGACGAGTTGCTCCAGCGTGCATTGGGGCGACCAGCCGAGTGTTTCGCGGGCTTTGGTTGAGTCGCCGAGCAAAAACGTGACTTCGGCAGGCCGGTAATAATTCGGATTGACGTCAACGAGCAGTTTGCCCGTCTTGCGGCAGTGTCCCTGTTCACCGCGTCCCTGACCTGACCAGTCGATGACGATGCCTAATTGCGCGAAGGCCATCTCGACAAAGGAACGCACGGCCGTCGGCTTGCCGGTGGCGAGGACATAATCGTCCGGTGTTGGGTGTTGCAACATGCGCCACATCCCCTCAACGTAATCGCCCGCAAAACCCCAGTCCCGTTGTGCGTCGAGGTTGCCCAGCGAGAGTTTTTCTTGCAGACCAAGTTTGATTCGCGTCGCCGCGCGGGTGATCTTTCGTGTCACGAAGGTTTCACCGCGCAAAGGGCTTTCGTGATTGAACAGGATGCCGTTGCACGCGAACATGCCGTAGGATTCGCGGTAATTGACCGTGATCCAATAGGCGTACAGCTTGGCCACCGCATAGGGGCTTCGCGGATAAAATGGCGTCGTTTCCCGCTGCGGAATTTCCTGCACTTTGCCGAACAGTTCCGACGTGGATGCCTGATAGAACCGCGTTTTTTCGGCCAGACCGAGTTGTCGGATGGTTTCGAGCAACCGGAGCGTACCAAGCGCGTTGATGTCGGATGTCGATTCGGGCGTTTCAAACGACACCCCGACATGCGACTGCGCAGCCAGGTTGTAAACCTCGTCCGGCCGGATTTCGCCGACCAGGTGTAGCAGACTGCCCGTGTCGGTCATGTCACAATCGTGCAGGTGAAACGGCGGCGCGACCGTCTGGTGGCGCCGGTACAATGCGTCAATCCGCTGCGTGTTGAACTGCGAACTGCGGCGTTTCAGCCCATGCACGGCGTAACCCTTTTCCAGCAGCAACGCCGCAAGGTACGCCCCGTCCTGGCCCGTGATTCCCGTAATGAGTGCCGTTTTGGTCATGTTTGGTCTGGTTCGTAGTGATTAATGGTCAGTGGTCATGGTTAACCACGCTTTGACCGTCCATTTTTTGCACGGTCCCTTCCGGCACGAGGATGGTCAACCGCTTTTCGAGCATTTCGACTTCGACGGGCAGGTTTCCACCGGGGTCGCCGTCGAGTTGATACGGCACATCGCGATTGGCGGTCAGGCGGTATTTCGTTCCCTGGCCGAGCCGCGTGTCGGAAAGGCGACGGTGCATACTCCCGCACTGCCCGAAGGCCGCGTACTTGAAACCGTGCCAGAAGGACTTGCCATCGAAAACGCAGTGGTCGAACTTGCCGTCGGTGCCGACCGCTCTGGGAACGAGCGGCAAGCCCCAGCCATAGCACGGCAGGTTGAACACGAACACCCAGCGGCCATGTTCGAGCGTGTAAGGCGACACGAGCCCGGCGGCCTCGGCCCCGCGATTCTGGCCGTAAGCGGTTTCGTCGCCGCCTTCGAGGACTTCGACACGGATTTCCGGGAAATCGTAACTGCTGATTGTCCGCATGATCGGCTTGATGTAGCTCAGGTAGCTGATGTGCGCCCCTTTCTTCGACCCGGATTGATACCGCTCTTCGCGGTGGTCATGCACCCGGCGCACGACATCCGCATCAAGCCCACAGCCGAGCATGACAAGGAATAACCGTTCCGGGTCAGGCTTCCGGCTTGTGTTATCCCATTCTTCCCCGGACTCTGAAGTTTGAAGTCCGAAGTCTGAAGTCTGAAGCCTTATTGGCGTCACCCGTCCGGCGTCGAGCTGTAGCAGGTGACCGGCGGCGATTTGATCGGCAAGTCGTTGCGGTGTGCGGCCGAGTTTGAGGTACTTTGCGATCAGGTTGGCCGTTCCCGACGCAAGCAACGTCACGGGTAGCCCGGGACTCGTCCGGTTGACCAGTTCCGCTGCCGTCCCATCCCCGCCGACACCGACCAACACACGTAACTGACCGTCCCGATGATACTGCTCCGCCTTTTCCGTGACTTCGGCCAAATCGGTCGCGAGTTCAGCCTCGAAACGCATTCCCAGCAGCCGGTCGCGCAATTCTTCCGCCCGTAGCATGGGCGACGTCCGTCCCGCCTTCGGGTTGACCGAAATGATCACTTTTTTCGCGTCAGGGTTTGATTTCATATATATGAAAGTACAATTTTCAATGTGTTCAAATATCAAATTTCAACGAAAATACTTTCTGATTGACATCTTATGCCAATTTAACACTCATGTCGAGAGTCTAAATGTGGTAAATTTTTGAAACAGAAGCTCATTCTATTGAGAATCTCTTGACAAATTGTTATGAAACAATTATATTTATATTATTGGTACTTTGGGTAAGGGTTTGCGCGTAAATAACGTCCCATATTGATAATCGAAAACGTCTTTCTTCGCAGAAGGAAAGAAATCGAAATTGGGAAGTTATTTACGCGCAGGTACTAAGGACTTGTCCAGAAATAATATTTACAATCGTGCAGTAATCATTAGATAATGGTACTGGCATTGACGGTAAAATCATACCAGAATTTCGAGCGTTTGTGAAGGTTAATTTGGTACGACTCCATAGCATACTTTACGTGCGTTTGTAAATGTTATTTTTGGACGGCTCCTAAGTATCAATAGCGTTTTCCAAAAATGGATTGTTTGGAACTGGCATTTGCTTGTTCCCTAATGGGACAATCCAAGAAAAAAAGCTTTGTTTTTGAGTTGACAATCTTACGTGAAAGGTTTTTCTTATGAAGAAAGTACAATTGTTAAAATGGGGGGGGGGGGGCTGTTTGCGAGGCTTCACCCTGGTGTAACTTTTT
>WRMR01000133.1 GCA_009776995.1 Planctomycetaceae bacterium
AAGTTAAAATTAAAAAATTAAAGAGTGCAAAGAAAAAACACTCTGAACTTTGCACTCTGAACTTTGAGCTCCTAATCGTTGTACTTGATCCAGATATTACGATATTGCACCTTGTTACCGTGACCTTGCAGATAAACGCCGCGAGGTTCGTTGGCTTCGGGTTTTTTGCCGGGCGTCTCTTTCGGCAGTTCAATGTTGTCATGGATGACCACACCGTTGTGTTTGACGGTGATACGTGCGTTGGCCACCTTTTTGCCGTCTGCGTATTTCGGCGGTGTGACGTCGAAATCATAGGTCTGCCAGGTCAGCGGCGGGAAGCACATATTGATACTGGGGGCACTGATCTGGTAAAAGCCGCCACATTCGTTGTTGGCCAGTTCCAGTCCAAACGAATCGAGAACCTGGCACTCGTAGGCTTCGTCAATATAGACGCCGCTGTTGGAGCGTTCCTGTCCGCGTTTGGTCGGCATGTAGGAAAGCATGAACTCGACGTGCAACGTGTAGGGCTTTTGCTCAAACGGCTTGGCGGTGGCTTCCGCCCAAAGCGTGTTGCCGAATCCCGGTGGCATGGCCGGTCCCGGTCCCTGACCCTGCGGACGATTACCGCCCTGTCCCTGGCCTTGCGGCATTTGAAATTCATTGATTTTGGCACCCGGTTCAAATTTATCGACATTCGTGCCGTCAAAAATCACGACCGCCCCTTCCGGCGCGCGGGCACCGAACGTTTCGCTGCGACGCTGTGTCTTGGTGAACGTCACTTCCGTATCGCGCATTCTCATTCCTTCAATGACAACGCGGGGAAAAGCACCGAACGCCTGTCCCTGCGGTCGTTGACCGCCCTGTCCCTGGCCTTGACCCGCTTGGCCCTGGGGACGCTCGGGACGTTCTGTTCGCCAGGTGGCCTTTTGCTCAGGAGCGTTTTCGATGGCTCGCTCATTGCCGTTCACAAAGATTTTTTCAGCTTTGAAAACAAGGCCGTTTTCGCCGTCAACGGCCGCTGTTCCGAGAACCCGGAACTCGCCTGTGTTCCAGCCCGCACCGGGCAAGCCGCCACGATAGATCACATAGCGGAATTTGCCACCACCATCGGCAATCAGTTGCATGCCGGATTTCGCATCTCCGGATTCGGCGAGATACTCGCCTTGCAGGTTAAAATCCCGTGCCAGGGCTTCGTCCTGCCGGACTTCGCGGACGCTGGTGTACTCCTGCGCCATGACCATCGAAACGCCAAGGAACAACAGGGAATAAGCCCCTGCCGTTGCCAACATGGTTTGGAAACTTGATTTTGTCACAAAAATCTACCCTTCTTAAAAAAGTGTGTCGGAAAAGAGTGGGGATACTTTACCCACAATATGCAAACATAGCTTGTTTTTAGCAGATTCTCACGGCGTCTGCAAGCCACAGGCGGATTCTTTGCCTAAAAAATATAAAGATAAACCGTGTCACTTGGGTTTCTTACCGCCCTGTTGCGGCGGAAGCGGCTGCGTGATGAAGCTGAGAAACTTGAGAATGAACCAAAACGACACAACAATGAAAATCACAATCGGTGCAATTTGTGGAAACACAACCACTGCAAGAATAGTAATTGGTGCGAAGATGTAGAACCACCGGGGCAGGCGCAACAGGTCGTCCCAGGCAAGCCAGACGACGCCCAGCAGGATGGACAATCGCAGGAACGATTCGCCCGTGTGTTGCCAGTTGGTGTGCCCCGAGCAAAGATAGACGCCGAGGAAAAACAACGCAAAAAGGCCAATCATCTGGTGACGCAGCTTGTTGGTCATGGAAGTGAATCATGCATAGTGAATCGTGGAGAGTGTAAAATCGAATGAAGAACGGTTACCAGTATTTCCACGATTCACGATTCGTTTCTTTAGTCGCGCGAACCGAAAATTCGCAACAGATAAATGAAAATACCGATAAAGTCCACGTAAAGCGCAAGAGCACCGGCAACAGCCAACCCCGTCCCTGTTTCGCCCGCAACGGACATTTGTTTGATCCTTTGGGCATCATAAGCTGTCAACCCGACAAAAATGATGACACCGAGAATGCCGATCGGGAGATCAAGGGCTTTGAAACTCAGACTAAACAGGAAAAACGCTCCAAATTCAATAAAGATGAGCAAAATCAATCCCCACACGCCCATCAGACACAAGGAACCAACTGTGGTCAGGTCTTTTTTGGTCACAGTACCGTAAATCGCCATACCGGTGAACATCCCAGCCGTGACGAAAAATGTTTTGCTGATTGTTGCAAGAGGGTGAACCAGAAAAACGGAGGAAAGGGCGACTCCCCAAACAAACGAATAAAGCAAAAAGGCTCCGATGGCAACCGGAGCAGGTAATCCGGCGATTCTGGGAGCAACAAGAAAGGCAAACCCTATCAGAAAACCGAAGCAGACGAGGTAGATCAGAGGATTACCCGCAACCACCTGGGGGGGCATCACCATTCCGAAAATCCATGCAGTAACCGCTGTTACGGCAAGTCCAAGACTCATCCAACCGTAAACCTTGTTCATAAACGTCACGATCGCAAACTGTTGCGTCATCGCAAAGTCATCTTCATATTGCCGCTGCAAATCCATCGTCATTTCTCCTGTGGTTTTGGTGATCGATAATCATTGTGGAAACTCTCAATAATAATATACCATTTTCAGGGAAAATCGCAAGATCATTTTTCCATGTTTCGAATGGGGAGACTGTCAGATCTACCTGATGTGTTCCGCTTGATTTTCCACCGAAACCGGCTGAAATCTGCACGTCACAAGGTGACAGGACTATCTTTCCCATTTTCACTCATCAAACAGCCGGATTTCGTTGGTGGCGACAAAAATATTGTTGTGCTGCAACCGGACGGTGAAATGCAGTTCCAGAGCGATCGCTTCGAGATCATCCTGCAAAACGGCGATGGTATGCCTGGCCGGAATCTGCACTTGGGCAACCAGCACAAATTCCTCGTTTTGACGCCGACCGTAAAAATCGAGAATATTGATTTCCCTGTCGGCCAGATAACGGCAAAAGTCATGCACAATTCCCTTGGCGTCTCTGCCGAAGGCGGAGATAACAAACACATCGGTATCACCCGGACTCGGTCGTGTTGCGTCCCTTTCCGGGACGGCCAGAGCTGTGATTTTGTAGGCGTCTCCCAGCAAGGGATGAGATCGGATGTGCCGGGCCAGTTCGTCCGCGTCCCACGGTTGCGGAAGAGTCACGATGAGGATCAACGTAAAATAGCCGTCGAGAACCGTTTGGCTGCACGAATCGATATTCGCGTCGATTTCATACAGCGCGGTACTCACCCCGGCAATAATTCCCGGATGATCCGAAGAAACAACATTGAGTACGTAAGTGTGTGACTGTGCCATAACCAAAGTAATATTGGTAATATTGTGTTGTGAACCGACCGTCAAGTTCGGACAAACTTCAAGGAAAAATTGCCATCAGAGCGTCGGAAAAAATTTGCATCGCTTCCGCCTTGGGATGGTTGATGTTGTTACTCATGAGCGTCGAATACGGGATGCCTTGCCGCCAAAGACGGCCGTATCGTGCGGCAGCATCGGCGACGGCAACGTTATTTTCTCCGGCAAAACGTCTGACAAACTTCACATAAGGTCGCGGGTCCTCGTCAATTTCCCGCTCGCGGTCAAGTCCCATCCAGTCGGGACGCACATAATGTGGTGTCAAAATGACCCACTCGATGTTTCGTCTGCGAAAATCGTTAAGTAAACCCGCATAGACAGTTTCCAGCGTGTCGAGCGGCAAACCGGCGTCGTTGACAAATTCCATCACGATCAAATCCGGTTGGCGATCAAGCACCTTTTTCTGATAATTGCGTTCGCTGTCAGGCGGTTCGGCGAGATATGCGGTTGTCGTTCGGCCTCCCCAACCTTCGGTGTCGAGTTCAATTTTAGCTTCCGGGAAACGCGACTGCAACTGCAAAACGAAACGCTCTTGCCAACGTTGCGATTTGTCTGCGATGTAAACCGCTTCGGTCACACTGTCACCCCATGCGAGTATGCGAAGCGATTCGCCGTTCCGCAGTTTCGCCATCGTGTTCGGGAGCAGAGTTTCGGCAATGGTTTCGCCGTCCCGCGTTTCCGGCTCTGGCCAGACGATTTCTTCAATGGGAAAAAGCAGTTGAGGTTCCAGTTTTTCGATACGGGCCTTGACCCAGAGGTTGGCCAATCGTTTGTCACCGTCGCAAAGTTCCGGCGGCACCGGGATCGTGATATGCGGCGTTCCCTTGCGAAGGAGGATTTTGCCGTCAGCGGTCAGTACGATGGAATCAAGCCGCATTTCACCGAAACGATAGGAGAACCAGACTGGCTGGTTTTCTCTGATATGCCCGGACGTTTTGCGTCCGATGGCTCCCCAGACGGGCATGACCTCGAAATCGCGGCCTCGCACAAAGGTTTCAGAATCCCGTGATTCACCGCCGCGAACGATGACCGAGTCATCATCGAGCGCAAACGTCGTCGGAGTGTATTCCGGACCGCGAATCCGCTCCGGAACACATTCGGCGTTCCAAGTCCCCAGCGTTTCGTAAAGCGGAAGTCGGTCATGTTTCTCCGCCTCAACGACGACAAGCTCCGCAGGGTCAACGGTCAGTTCCACTCGATGATTTTGATATTCAACCCGAACGGACCAATCGCCCGTCAGACTCAACCGTACGACTGCATCGGGAGACGTTTGTGTTTCTGCAACAGGATACGGAATCATCAACAAGAACGAAAGCAATAGGATTGGATATTTTGTCATGGGGGGAAGAATTGGAGATTAGAATCCTGTTTCATGATTCTTGATGTCCAACAGGATTTGTTTGACTTGGTTGACAACATCACTCAATAACGATGTCGATTTTACACCATACCATCAAATCCTGAAACCACCAAGAGTCTAAAATTTCCATATACTGTGTTGTTGGACTTCGACCAAACCGGAAATCATGGGGCTTCAATCGCAACAGCGGGCTTTTCAGATGCGGCCTGCCGGAATACCTGCACAACTGGTTTTGGCGGGATAGCCATATTGTCTTGACATGGCAGATTTTGTATTTCTTTCAATAAATGGCAGTAATGCAAAAAAATAAAATAATTTACAAAAATATATTTCATGTTTATTGTATCTGTATAACATTAACAATAACTTTATGTTACAACAACATGAATCCATATTGTTATAATACTCTGACGTGCGTATGCAACTTTGGCACAGTGATTGCATAATACTTTTTGTATCAAGCATGAGCCATCGGTAAAGAGGCTGAAGAGCTTGAGGCCAAATCGTCAAAAAACAGAAAAAGATTGCTTTTGGCGGTGACGTTTTGAACACAAATGCGGTTTTATGATATAATGATTGTTCGCCCAGGAAAAAGAAGGGACAGGATTACCATGAAAGCTCTCATCGACCAAAAAGTGTACGAATGTTCGGGACAGGCATATCATGCCATGTCGGACGAAGAACTCTTGATGGCCTATCGCACCGAAGAAGATCGCGTTGCATTTGAAGAGCTGGTCAAGCGTTATGAGCGTGAGCTGTATAACTATTTGCGCCACTATCTCGGCAATGCGGAATTGGCGGAAGATGTTTTCCAGACCACCTTTTTCCTGATTCACCAGAAGCGCGGGTTGTATGAGGAAGGCCGTGCGTTTCGTCCCTGGCTTTACCGGATTGCTACGAACCAAGCCATCGACGCCAAACGCCGAAACAAGCGTCATTCGGCCATCAGCCTTGACGCGCAAACACTTTATGACGAAAACTCGCAAAACCTTTATGCCGCCCAACTGGCGGGCGACGAAACCGACCCCGGCGAAACGATGCTTGATATGGAACGCGGGCACCAGGTTCGCGACGCGGTCGAACAATTGCCGGAAACGTTGCGCCAAGTGCTGTATCTTGTGTATTTTCAGGGGTTGAAGTACCGTGAAGCAGCGGAAACGCTTGGCATTCCCTTCGGAACAATCAAAAGCCGGCTGAATTGTGCCATCAAAAAATTACAACTTGTGTTGGCCAAAGCGGTTTGAGACTTCCCGCTTGGGTCAAACTCTCCCCCAAACGTACCCGTTTCCTGCAACGTGTGCGTTTTTTTATTGCCGGAACATCCTTGGATTTTCTCTCCGGGATGGAAAACTCGGTATTTCCTCTTGCCGGAAACGCTGGAAATTTGCTATCATTCCCCGGTTTCCTGATTTCTCCAAAAGTTTCACGAAAGGCCGCAGTCATGACCGATTCCGAGCATCTCTTTCAATTGGTGGGGCAAAAACTGGAACGCCTGGAACAATTGCACACCTGCTCGGGCAATCAAATGCAATATGTTATTGCGGACGAGATGGGGGCGATTCTCGAAATCCTGGCCGCCAAACAGCGTTTATTACTCGAAATCGAAGGCATTGACCGACAAATCGCCCAATACCATGTTGATGACCCGGAAGACCGCGTTTGGCCCTCGCGGGAAATGCGGGAACAGTGCCGCGAGCGGATTTCCCGTTGTGACCTTCTTGTCCGCGAAACGCTGGAATTTGACCGGCTTGTCGAACAGTGTTTGACCGAAAAAAAGGATGCCGCAAAACAACAGCTTCAGCACTTCACCGACACGGCACACGTTCAGGGGGCTTATCGTCGGCACAAAACTCGTCCGTCGACGTCCGGTTCCATGCGTCTTGACCTTGGTGCGGAGTAAGGAATGTTTCTTGCGAAAGATGGTTGCCATGAGGTAGCAGTTTCAGTAAAATGAAGGTTTCTGTGATCTTTTTCAGAAAGGCTTTTCATGCGAACAACAAAGGTTTGTTGCGCGATACTGATATTGCTCCTGATGCAAATGCCAATGCGGTGTTTGGCCGAGAGCAATGATCCGTGGGTAGCTGCTGGTGTGCCTGCGAACGACTGGGGCGATTTTTTTGCGTATTACCAGCGATTTTTACGCGAACGCTTGCCGCGTGATGTGCGTAAGACAGGGGACAAGGCCGCCGATCATGCGGCAAAGCTGGAAAATCATCGCGAACTTGCCTCGCTGACGGCCCGGCTGTCCGAAGTCTGCAATGCCTTTGCCCATTCCGGAATGTTTCCCGCCGCAGCCGGCCCGGAAATCAAAAAAGAGGACAAGAACAAAATTCCCGGCACCTGGAATTTATACCGCAACGTTCCGCCGAACGCTGCTGACCTCTGGCAGGAATCGTGTCATCTCCGGTTCCTGTCACTGTTGCACGAGTCGGAGGTTGATTTCGACCGACTGGGGCTGATTCGGGATTATGCCGATCAGGTGGCAAAGTTTGAAACGCTACAAAAACTGCATGTCCGCATGAAACGGGTTTGGTACGCAAAAACGCTGGACCGTGTCGAATTGGCTTCGGATACCAACCCTGAAGTCCGAAGCCTGGAGTCCGAAGTCCTGCTGGCGGAAGCGATTCGCGATTTTCATCCGTTTTTGATGCGTTACCTGAGTGTCGAGCATATTGAACTGGCCGAACGATTCGTAACCATTGCGGGAGTCTGCCCGTCGGAAGAAATTTCCGAATTGCTGCATTCGCTGATCGACGAAGCGGCGGAAACAGCAACAAAAACAGTTGCCGGGAACAAGGAACAGCAGCCGGGAACGCAGAGAGGTCACGAAGTGACCGAACGGAGTGACCGGACATTCCCGGCGGCCCATGAACTGGTGGAACGCATCGACCTGCTCTCGGGACTGTTACGTCGACAGGAGTTGATCGGCAAGCCCATGCCGGTCTGGGGCGTTGACCTCGCCGGAAACGTTTTCGATGAAAAAACGCTCGAAGGCAAAGTCGTGCTGCTCGATTTTTGGGCGACCTGGTGCGCCCCGTGCGTGGCCGAGTTTCCACATTTGAAAAACCTGTATGAGAAGTACCATGATCGCGGTTTTGAAATCATCGGCTTTAATGTCGATAGCGACCTGGAACAGTTGTCGGCGTTTCTCGAACGCCGGCTGCTTCCCTGGCCGGTGCTGGTCCGCGAAAAAAGCCTGGGGCAGGACGCGCCGCCTTTGTCAACGTATTATGGAGCGAGAAAACTCCCCATCGTCATTCTGTGCGATCGTCAAGGCAATGTCATCTCCCTTGACGCTCGCAGCAACGGGCTTGATGAAATATTGGAACGATTGTTTGAGTAATGAGTTGTCTGAACCCCTATAAGGAAATTCCCATGACAAAACGAAACCTTTTGCTCACCCTTTTGCCGATGAGCGTGCTGATGCTGTCGGCGTGTCACTCTTCGGTTCCGGCTCAAAGCCTGCCCGGAGTGTTTCCGGCTCAAGAAGCTGTATTCAACGAACCCGCTCCGGTGCAGAGTGTGCCGGAGTTGTCGTTTGAGCAGCTTCAGGCCATTGCGATCCAACCGGCCGCGATGAACCCGGAGACCGGCTCGCGGGTCGTGCCCGAAATGCTGTCGCTGTTCCGCGAAGAGGAAATCCGCTATACCGGCGGCACGAAGTACAAGGACAAGCTGCTGAAATTCCGGCTGCATGTCCCCGAAAACATGGAGCCGGGCAAAACCTACCCGCTCATTCTCTGGCTGCACGGCGTTGGCGAGGCCGGCGATGACAACCGCGACCAGTTGGTTCACCTGCACCACATGATTACCTATTTGGCCGGCCCCAAAAAACGCGACTTTTTCCTGCTCGTCCCGCAAACGCCGACAGATCACACAGGTTGGGATGCCTACAGTTACTACCGTACCGTGACGGTGGTGGAACCGCCGCAAGCATCGCCGAGGGCAGAGACAGCACCAACGCGTTCACTGAGTTCGACAATTGGCGGGTTTTTTGGCGGTTCCGGTACGACGTCTTCAAGTACAGTCACTTACACTGCAAAAGGCGTCACACAAACCGTCGAGGAAGGCGAAGACTTCGGCGATTCTCCGCTTGGCTTTTCGTTCGCTATGCTCGAACAAGTCCGGGAAAAATATCCCGTTGATCCCGACCGCATTACGGTGAGCGGCTTGAGCAGCGGCGGTGACGGCACCTGGCGGGCATTGGAACGCGGCCCGGACATTTTCGCGGCGGCGGTTCCGCTGGTCAGTTGGAGTGCTCTCAAGGCGGAGGCCATCGAAAAATCGCCGCAACTGAAGAAAATCCCGATCTGGGCGATTTACAGTTCCGACGACAACGGCATCGACCAAGCCCGTGCGGATTTTGCCCGGGTCGAGGCGGCGGGTTGCAACGTCCGAAAATCGGAGTTCGGCCTGTGCGGGCATAACGCCTGGACGCCCGCCATGTTGCAGGCGGATATTTTCAGTTGGCTTCTGAGCCGTGCCAAAAAAGACGGCGAATACATTGCCGTGGCCGATTCGAGCGTCGATCCCGACGAAATGCAGGGCGTCATCGAAGTGGCCGAACGCGATGAGCGGTTGCCAACTTTGGCCCCGCCTCAAACAGTGGTCAGTGGGCAGTTGCCAGTGGCTAGTAATCCCGATGTGAAGCTTACACCCCCGTTTGCGTTGCTTGTTCCTCCGCCGCCTGCGGAGGTTGAGAAGCAAACCTCAAGTGTGTTGCCACTGGTTGCGAGTCCTCAAACGCAAGCTCACGTACCAGTGCAGCCGCCGATGTTTGTCGATCATAAAATTGACGAGTTGCGTTACATACTGGCCTCGCGGTATTTTATCGCCAATCAACAAGATGATGCCACCAGGATTTTCAGAAAGCTCAGTCCCGAAGCGAAACACCGCTTTGTGGCGTTTGTTTTAGGCCAATCGCATCCAGAACAACTCGCGTTTATCGAATCACTCTTGGACGAGCTTCCGCAAATTGCGTCTGTGCCAACGCCTCCCGCTGCGGTGAGAGTCATCGAAAACAATCCCGGAATCCGTTACACCGTTACCGTTCCGACTTACGAATCCCCAAAACCCGCCGAAACCGTGACCGTTTCGCCCTCGGTTCGGAAGGTGGTCGAGGAATGCGAGAAAGAATGGGTGATGTCGTCGCATACCTTGTACGGCCTGTTCGCCGCCGACTGGAACAAGGAATCGGAACTGGTCCCCGATTTCGTCATGAAGTCCACGGCGTCTGAACTCGCGCAACACATCCAAATCGCCGCTACACGCGACAAGGCGAAGTTCCAAAAGTTGTGCGATTCGGTGCTGAAACTGGACAATAACCCGATGAGCAGCCCGTGGTTCGAAACCTCCGGCGGACGCTTGCAGAGCGACATAAAATACACGCTCTCACCGCGCGGCAAGGTGTTGCAAGCCGTGTTCCAGGATCTGATCAAAGATCAAGGTCTTGGCAAGGTCGAAGACGCCGACAACATGATGCAAAAAGTCCTCGACAAGCTGGAGATGATTATGGATTAGAACGGCATTGTTGATTAAATATTAAAAAAACACGGCACAAACGCGAATTTTTTCCGTAATGGGTGTAGTCAGGTTTGTCAAAACCACCCAAAACCACCTCAAAACGGAGCAAATCATGAGTACGGAAGCACGCACGGCGTTCACAATCAGAAACTGGGCAAAATATAACGAGGCATTGGTCAATCGGGGCGACGTCACGTTCTGGTTTTCCGACGAAA
>WRMR01000134.1 GCA_009776995.1 Planctomycetaceae bacterium
AACGCCAACGTCACAAAAATCATCGTCAACGCTCTGCATCACTTCCTCAAAACAAAAAAATTGCCTTCACTGGCGCAAGCAATCAAAAATTCGGCTGAATAGTTACGAATGTTGAAATTTGTTCTGATCAAGACAACGGCCAGCTTCTTACGAAAGAAGAAGCCAGACAAGCATTGCTCAAAATGTTTGAAGCAATGGATACTCATGAAGAGATTGAAGATATGGCCAAAATTGATGAAGATATTGAGATGAAAAGAAGGGAAATACTTGAAACAATGGAGGGTAAAGAAGAGGCGGAACAGGCTCTATTCAAATTGGACGAGGAATATAACAAGCGAGCTAGGAAAGTGTTTTTTGGAATTGATCTTGACGATGATGTTGATTTCGAAACCTGGCAGGAGTCTTTTTCAGAGAACTTGCCACCAATCAAAGAAGAAGGTGACTATAAAATTATCGACAATCACGAATACAATCACAAAGAATTTATAACCCCATATCTGAATTGGAAAGATAAAGATGTAGAAGACATTGAAGGCTACGGATGTAATTTAAAAGAAGGATTATTTGAATCAATTGGAGGCAATGAATATAGTTACAGTGCATGGTATGGTCGTTTTACCAAAGATGAAAATGGCGAGTGGGTAGCAGAAATTATGTCAAGAGAATATGGTGACCGAATGCCATAAGAATTGTAACATCGAATGTGAAGAGTGCCCGCGATTCGTATTTTACAGCACTTGGTGATGCTTCGGATACGTTTGACGGTATCTTGACCGGCGCGGTGGATTCGTATTATAATACGATGCTGGAGGCACGGATCACGCGGTCGGAGTCGCACTTTGATGCTTCGCAGACGAGATACAATGCCTTGGAGTCGGCGATGAACGATTACAGCCTTGCAGCGTTCGACGCGGCGAAAACTGCCACACGATCCTGATTTTGCGTCGAATTCCTTGTGGAATGCCGGATGTGCGGGGCTTGGCGGTTTTACGCTACTGTAATACACACAAAACAGGAAAACCACACAAGTTGTCACCGTTTCATTTTACCAATCACCGCTTCGGCGGCAAGTTGACCTGATTGTGAGCAACTTGGAATGCCGACGCCATCGAACACGTTGCCGGCCAGCGCGATGTCAGGCACACCGGCCGCGAGTTCGGTGACTTCGGCAATCAATTCCTGATGCCCGATGTGATATTGCGGCATGGTGCGTGGCCAGTGCGAAACGACCTCCAGTTCCGGCTCACCGTCAATTTGCAACAGTTGGTTCATCTCCCGTTTGATAACCGGCAGCAGGTCGACGTCGGGCATGTCGGCCATGTCCGGTGCCCTTGCCCCGCCGGCGAAAATACGGATCAGCAGTTTGTCGCCCGGGGCGCGATGTTCGTATTTCATACTGCTGAAACTTCCGGCCAAAATCGGGCTGTTTTCGATTTTGGGCACAACGAAACCCATCCCGGTGATCTTGCGTTTCATTTGTGAACGGTCAAACGCAAAGGTCGCAATGGCCGTGCCCGAATGCTCGATTTTTCCGAGCAATTCGCCGATCCGCCTGTGTGTCGGTAGCAACAACCGTGCCGTTTCATACGACGGCAATGCGAAAATCACCGAGTCAAAGTATTCGGCATTGCCGTGTTGATCGGTCAACCGCCATAACGCTTTGCCCGTTTCATCGGTCCATCGTTCCAGCGTTTCGGCGCGGCGGTTGAGTTGCACGGCATCCGGCGGCAACTTTGCGGCCAACGTGTCGGTGATATGTGAAAGTCCCTGCCGTAGCGTCACGAACATGCTGTATCTGGCTCCGCTTTCACTCGCCTGCGATTTGACTTGTGTGTTGCTCCGCATCTGGCGTCGCATGGCACGAATCAAACTGCCGTGCTGCCGCTCCATTTCGCGGAACCGCGGGAGTGTCGCCATGAGACTCAGTTTGTCCATGTCGGCGGCATACACCCCGCTGACCAACGGTTCGACAAGTCGCTCATAGACCTCGCAGCCAAGCCGCCGCCGGACAAACGAAGCCAGTGTCTCGTCCGCGTCCGATTGCGATTTCGGAATCACGTATTCCATTGCCGCCCGTAATTTTCCGAGCGGCGAAAGAATCGGCGTCACGGCAAGCGGCCACATTTTCGACGGGGCCATCATCAAAAACCCGTCCGGCAACAGGTACAGATTGTTCTTCCGCACCACATACGTCCGCCGATACGCCGGGTTCGTTTGCACCAGTTCACCGCCCAGCCCCAATTCGCGGCACAGGTCAAGTCCCCACGGAACGGTCGTGATGAAATTGTCGGCACTCTGTTCGATTTGATATCCCTGCGTGTGTAGCGTCGCCAGCACCCCGCCGGTCCGGTCGCGCTGATCCCAAACGCGCAACGTCACGTCCGGACGCAGTTGATGCAAACGATACGCCGCCGAAAGCCCCGATATCCCGGCCCCCAGTACGGCCGTTGTTTTTGATGATGTCATTGAAGTAATTCCGTGATCCGCTCGCGAAACCAGGTTGTTTTTGCCAACTCCGATTTTGGGATATTCTGCCGTTGCACAAGGTGTTTGCAACAGGAGTTCATCGGCAATGACTTGTAAAAGGTTTCAAAATCATCGCTCTTGATGTTTTCGTGAACAACAACCGCCTGCTCTTTATTTTCTTTCTCGTTTCTGAACCGGTTTCGCAAAGGTGCCTGAGACTTGGCGTCGTATTCCGGTTCCCTGAAATAAGGATAACTGCTCCTGTCTTGCGTCAAATCAATAATGAAGCTGTCTTTTTCACGGTTTTTCGCTTCCGTCAGGTCGGCAATGTATTTTTCCCGATCGAAAGAGGTACGCCTGTTTCGATGGTATTCCGCCAGATTGTCCGGGTGGTACAAATAATTTTCGATGCTGTAATACCGTAACACATGCAGTCTGGGATAAGCCGTCCTGATCTGTTCAATATCGTTGTCGGTCAGGAAGTCGCGGTCAACAATTCCAAAAAACTGCGGATCAGTCCGAACTTTGTGATAGACCTGGTTCCTGTTGTTGGCGGGTACAAAAATCGTTCCCGGCAGATCGAGCATCGCGTAATAATCACGATCCGTGTTTTCAACAAAAACGATGCGTCTGTCCCTGAACAGTGACGACAAAAGCTCCTTGCTGACGGCGATTTCGTAAATATCGGGATTGTCTTTGGGGTCCGGCACCAGTGTTTTCGGCAGGTCGAAATCGTAATTGTCGAAATCAATGATGCAGGCGATCCCGCTTTGCTTGGCGTATTCGATAAACCCAAGCGAGTGACTGGCCGTCCATAATTGACAGTTTTCGGGAATCCAATTCTCCGTGATTTCCTTCAACAGACGAAATTGCAACGACGTGTTCAGGTGCAAATCAATTTCATCAATGAAATAAATCGTGTCCTGGAACACGTCCTTGCGATTCATAAAATTGATGAGGATATTGAATACTTCCTTTTCGCCCGCACTGAGGCAGTTGTAAGGAAACTGTGATTTTCCTTTCTTGAAAGTGATCTTCGCGGTTTCATCGTCAAATGGTGGAATAAATTCAATCAATTCAAGCCGTAAGCCCGACGTATGATCGAAAACCCTGGCGAACGCTGCATTGATTGGTTGAATATATTTTTCCCGGATGGTGTCAACATGTTTTTCGTAGGAATGAAAAACATCCTGGAAGATGATACCGGCAATTCTCTCAATATCGTTTTCAAAACGTTCATCGCGATCAATAAAGAAACGCGGCCTGTCCCAGTCAACGTCTTTTTCAAATTCGTATTTGAGTTTGCTGCCTTGCCCCAATGCTGTCCGGGTCAGTCGGGGAACCTGCCGCAAACTGGTGCGGCCGTAAAACGGGTTGGTACTCGTGATCGTATTCTCATAATAGACGATGTCCTTTCCTGTGGTCGTGCCGTAAGGATACGTTTTGTCACTGGCAAGACGAATGGTTTCACCGGATTGAAACCCGATCTCCAAATGAACGGGTTGCGACGGGATTTTTCTGTAATAATCCCAGAAATCGGCGGCAACATCCCTTTTGGCCACATCGGCACAAAACCCGAAGGCATCAAACAGCGAAGACTTGCCCGAAGCGTTGGTCCCGATGAGTAAAACGAGTTTTGACGTTTCGGGAATGTTTTCTATGGTCAGATCGGTGAACCGTTTGAAATTTTGCAGGTGAATCGTTTTGATTTTCATGGTATTCCTTTTACGCCAAATTTTCCTTTGTCACTTTGCCGAGTTTCAGTTCACCGCCGACGATGACCGCGCAGGCACGGCCGGTCAGTTCCGTGTTCAGCCAGGGTGAATTTTTGCTCTTGGAGACCAATTCCGATTCGCTCACCGTCCAGCGGCAGTCCGGGTCGATCACCGTCACGTCGGCGTCCGCTCCGACTGCCAGCGTTCCCTTGGGCAGGCCGAGTATCTTCGCCGGGTTTGTTGACATTTTTTCCACCAGTTGCGGCCAATTGATAAGTCCCGGCTTGACGAGCCGGGTCACCAGGACTCCGAGTGCCGTTTCCATCCCGACGATTCCAAACGGTGCCATGTCAATCGCCTGCATTTTCTTTTCGATGGAGTGCGGCGCATGATCGGTCGCGATGGCGTCAATTGTCCCGTCACGCAGTCCTTCAAGACATGCGTCAACATGCTTACGGCTTCGTAGCGGCGGGTTCATCTTGAAATTGGAATTGAACGAAGTCAGGCACTCGTCCGTCAGCGTCAGGTGGTGCGGTGTCACTTCGGCGGTAACACGCACACCGCGTTCTTTGGCCCGACGCACTGCCTGGACCGCCCCTTCGGTTGAAAGGTGCATAACGTGCAAACGTCCACCGCTTAATTCGGCCAGCGCAATATCGCGTGCGACCATGACGTCTTCCGCCGCTGCCGGCATTCCGCGAAGCCCAAGCACCATCGACACCTTGCCCTCGTGCATGACGCCACCCTGAGTCAACGGCGACGATTCGGCATGATTCAACACCGGTTTGTCGAACATAAGACAATATTCAAACGCCCGCCGCATCAGTTCCGAGTCACTCACCGGCGCACCGTCGTCGCTACACGCCACCGCACCGGCCTCGAACAACAGCCCCAGTTCGGCCAGTTCTTTGCCTTCGCGGTTTTTGCTGATGCAGCACATCGCAAACACGTTGCACTGGTTGGCGCGGGCGGCATACTGCTTGACCAGTTCCAGCGTACCGGGCGAATCCAGCGGCGGTTCCGTGTTCGGGCAGCACACAACCGAAGTAAAACCACCATGGATGGCCGCGCGTGTTCCCGATTCGATTGTCTCGTCCTCTTCCCGCCCCGGCTCGCGGAGATGAACGTGCATGTCGATCAGTCCCGACACAACAATCTTGCCTTGCGCGTTGAGTACGGGATCACCCTGTTGCGGCAAAACGCCGATCCCGTCGATTTTGCCGTTGGCAATCCGCAAACTGGTCACCTGGTCAAGATTCTGGCTCGGGTCAATGACACGGCCGCCTTTGATAAAAAGTATGGACATGGGGGTAATATGCTCTGTTGGACGTAGCGATTTGAATACGGGAATTGATGTGAAAATTCTCGTTCGAGAATGGCCAACAGTTTTCATTTTACCATATCCCGCCTTTTTGCAAATGATGATACTTGCTCGAAAATAGATAAAGCCATCCCACCCCCTTCAAAATGACGCAGCGTCTTGTATAATTATACGTTTTATGCAGATGTCCGAAGTGTAACCCCTTGTGTTCGCGGAAGTTGCATAATCGAGCAGTTTTTAACAGGCAAGGTTGATAAAAATGCCAAAAATGAAGACTCACAAAGGTGCCAAAAAGCGGTTTATCGTTTCGGCCACCGGAAAAGTGAAACACAAACACTGTGGTACAGGCCACTTGGCTTGGCGTAAAACGACCAAACAGCGTCGCCAGCTTCGCGGCAGTGCGATCGTCAACACCGTTGAAGCCAAACGGGTGATTGAAGTTCTCCGACCGGGGAAATAAGGAAAATCACGGTTTTACGACATTGCCGTAACGTAAAACCAGTGTGATGTTTCAGTGAAACATTGAATGACACACATGAATAAACCGGCACGACGAAACGGGCGGGAGTAAACGCCGCAAGTTTTCCCAAACGACGCGGGGCCTTGGTTTTCGTCAGAACTCAACAGAAATCAGGTACAGAAAGCAAAAACAATGAGAGTCAAAAGTGGTGTTGCGCGCCGCCGGAGTAAAAACCGGTTGTTCAAACGCGCCAAGGGATTTCGGGGCGGTCGTGGAAAACTGCTCCGCACGGTGAAGGAAACGATCATTCGCGCGGAAGCGTTCGCAACGCGCGACCGCCGCGTGAGGAAACGCGATTTCCGCAAACTCTGGATTACCCGTATCAGTGCCGCCGTCAAGATGCGCGACCTCCGTTACAGCGAGTTTATCCACGGCTTGAAACTGGCCAACGTCACACTCGACCGCAAATCGCTGTCACAAATGGCCATCCAGGACCCCGCCGCGTTCGACGCCGTCTGCGATTTGGTGAAAAAGGCACTCGGGAAGTAAGGGATAGCCGAAACTTGAACTTATGTTATCCAAATGGGACCATCCGTCCATCAGAGCCGCGACGGTCACGGAGCGGTTATTCCGCTTGATGACTCTCGCGGCTCTGATTAACGATTGCGGTTGTTTTTGCGTCCCGGATATTCTACTCCACCTGAATTTCCAACACGCCGCCGGATACGCCGGGTTGCAACTTGACGTCAAGCCGCAGGGATGGCGTTTCAACGGAATCGAACTTTACCGTATTGTACCGGTCTTTGACAACACCGAACGCGTCGTCTGTCTTGACCGGCACCCACTTGTCACCATCCCTGTACGAAAGCGACCAGCTTGCCGGGATGCGACATCCGCCGCCGCGCGGTTCGTCGTCGAACCAATAGACGCGGAACGTCGAAAGCTGTTGCGGCGAGTCGAAGTGCAATTCGAGCCATTCGTTCGTGCCCAGGTGGTTCCACCAGGTCAAACGCGGGAGGTCATGGTCGTTCGAGTTTTTCGGCTCCAGGCCGTCAAACACCGCCTGAACCGAATCGTTCGGATAACAGTACGAAGCCTTCACGATGGTCAATTCCTGCATCGTCAGCGGATCGCTTTCGCCGAACATCGTCGCGGGGTCGAGTTCGCGGTACAGTAACCCGTCCCACTCCGTGTCGCTCCACACGGGATCGTCCGCCTTGGGCTTGCGCGGCAAACCGTCCTGTTTCACCCAGACGTCCATGCCGGTCAGTTCGCGGTGTGCCCAGGCGTAATACGGAATCGCAACGAGTTCCCTGCCCTCGACGTCCTGACACTTGATGATATTGACGCCGCCGAGCAAATCAGGCTTCCACTCGACCTGAAAATCCTGCTCTTTCGCCAGTGTCAGGTTCGCGAAATCCACATCTGGGTTGTCACATTTCTCGAAGCAATACACGAGCGGCCCCCGCTGCAACGCAACACGCCCGTTGTCGTTCTTGATCTTCGGGTTAGCGACCATGCGTTTGACCGGCATGGCAAACCCAATATTTTGAACAAACTTTTCCCCCCATTTCACTGTAATGGGAGCTATGTAGCCGAAGCCATATTGCTGATCGTGCCCCCAGTTGGGGACTCTGAAATGCATGGCGAACTTCTCTGCGGCATTTTCATTGGGCACGGATTCAAAAGTAAACTTCAGTTTGCCGTCCCAGGGGTAATCCGTTTCCTGCTTAATGGTTACGACGCCATCAGGCAGTTCGATTGTCGCCGTGCTGCTGATGTATTGATTGACAATGATCGTGTTTCCTTGTGTTGCATAGAGATAACCGGGAATCGACGGAATAAAACGCACAACATTCGTCGGGCAGCACGCACAATCAAAGAATGGTTGTCGACCGTAATTGCCCTTGCTGGAAAGCGGGTTCGGGTAAAAGAATAAATTTCCTTCCAGTGCGTAACCGGGCAACACGCCATTGTAAAGCACCCGCTCAACAATGTCGATGTCGGTAAAATCTCCAGGGCCATACCTTCTGCGGGCTCTTGGCGGCAAATCTTCTGCCCGTACCTCAACGATACGTTCTGTCTCCACCCTGCCATGACGCATCAGGTACATCCGTTGTGCCCACAGTGCCAGTCCGATTTGGGCGCAGGTTTCGCAATACGCGGTGTCGTTCGGCATTTCGTAATCGTCGCCGAAGGCTTCGCCCGCGTGACGCGCCCCGATGCCACCGGTGATGTACATCTTGTGCCGCACGACACTGTCCCAGAGTTTGCCCACGGCATGGATGAGTGCTTCGTCGCCGGTTTTCGCGGCGATGTCGGTCATGCCCGCGTACAAATACATTGCCCGTACCGCGTGGCCGACCACTTCGTCCTGCTCGCGCACCGGCTTGTGATCCTGCTGGTAAATGCCTTGCAGCCTGTTTGTCCGCTTCGACTGGTCGCCGCGAATATCGATGAAAAATTTGGAAAGTGTCAGGTATTTTTCCTTGCCGGTCAGGTCGTACAACTTGACCAACGCCAGTTCGATTTCCTCATGCCCCGGCACTTCGCGTTTTTTGCCCTCTTCGTAACCGAAGGTGTCGATGACGTGATCAATCGCCTTTTCGACCACGTCGAGCAGGACGGTCTTGCCGGTTGCCTGTTTGTACGCGACCGCCGCTTCGGTCAGATGTCCGAGGCAGTATAACTCGTGCATGACCGGCGTGTTCGACCATTTTTTGTCCGGCTCCTTCAGTGTGTAGTACGAATTGAGATACCCGTTCTCCCGTTGCGCGGCGGCGATCCAGTGGATGACCTTGTCCGCTGCGGCCTCAAGTTCGGGATCGGGATGCGCCGCCAGTGAATACGCGGTGCCTTCGAGCAGCTTGTAAACGTCGGAGTCGTTGAAATAAATGCCGCGAAACTCACCGTCCATCAGCCCGGCAGCCTTCGCGAAATTGTCGAACCGTCCTGTGTCCTCGCACCACTTGTAGTTGTGCGGAATCGAAACCGTCCGGTTCGTTTCCAGTCGCGGTTTCCAAAACGTGTCCTCCAGCTTGACGTCGGTAAAAGGCACGGCTTTCATTGGGTTCTTCGGCACGCTGTCCTGTGCCGAAACGGTGATTGCAAATCCCAGCAGTAGTGCTGATACGCAAATCAGGTGCTTTATCATCGTGATTATCTCCCGTAAAAAGTGTTATTGTTCAAAGAGTGAAAAGGTTCTGTACTGGCTGTGAATCGCCACTGTTCCATGTTACCCCGGAGTGAAGTAAAAATCAAGAATATGTCCGTACACGACGTTGTGCCGGGTGTAGTAAAAAATTCTGGCAGTTCAGTTTGGTGAATTTCAGTACATTTTCCATTGGTCGCCGTAGAGGTTGGCGCAGAGTAAGAACTCGTTATGGATCAGAAAGACAAGCCACTTGGTGCCTGTATTTTTGTGTCGGCGGCCTGGCTGGGCAAAGGTCGAAAAACATTTCGGCGTGGTCTCGTTGGCAACGATCTCATGAATCTTTGTGTTCAAACCACCGCGACGATCGCCAATGAATGAAATAATGAAATATTGTCAAAAAACGTAATGGTATCAACATCAAAGCTCGTCGGTTTTTCACAAATTTTCCGTACCATATTAGGCCAAACCTGAAGCATCTGGCTTTTCCATGGTCATCAAGAACGCAAAACAATAGCCGGAATCGCGGTGGCAACACCTTTTCCGGTCGCTCCCATCGCATTCCCGACATTGTTTGTAACCCGCCAAATCGGGATTTTGGAGACACTATTTTTCCTTGATGACGATATTCCGGTAGGCGACCGGGCCGTGATTGCCTTGCAGCATGAGCGGACCTTCGGCGTGTTCTTTGCCGGTGATTCCGCCGCCGGTTGAACCGCCGGGGACTTCAACGTCTTCCTGAACGATCTGGCCATTGAGCGTGATTTTCACGAATTTCGCGTTGGCGATTTTATTGCCTGCAGCGTCAATACGCGGGGCAGCGAAATCGATGACGAATTTTTGCCATTTGCCAGGTTCCAAAGCGGCGTTCACTTTGGGGGCGGCGGCACTGTAAATTGCCCCGACATCCCCCTGACCCATACGGCCCCGTTTGCCCCAGCCATCGGCGACTTGCACTTCATATTCGCCCATCAGGTAAATACCGCTGTTGGAACCTTTTGACACCATAAATTCGATTTCGACGATGCAATCGCCGAATGTCTGTTCGGTGTAGAGATCGACGCCGCGTTGTTTCTCATCCTGACCCCAATTCGGGCCGGACAAGTTGATCAAAACGCCGTCCGAATCACCTTCCGGGAAAGGCAGACAGATCAACGCCTGGGGGTTGTCGCTTGGCATTCCGGCCGTACCGTGCGAAGCGACCCAAAAACACCGGGCGTTGGGATCAGTCACTTTCCAACCGTTAAGATTTTTGCCGTTGAAAGGTTTGACTTCCGATTGCGCAAAAACGCACATCGCAGTCAAAGCAAAAACCACAAGAACACTGCAAGTGAGAATCAATTTTTTCATCATTTTACTCCTCGGTAAA
>WRMR01000135.1 GCA_009776995.1 Planctomycetaceae bacterium
ACATCGGCTGGGGAATAGTTCTTGGGATAGACGTCATCGTCGGTACCCAATTTTTTGTCCGGCCCGCCGGAAATGATGGTGGGTGTGCCGTCATCCGTCCTATTGGTTGGAAATTCGTAATAATACTCCTGTCCCCACGGGTCTAGCGGAACGACGGTTTCGGTCAAATAGGGACCACGCCACTTGGCGGCTGCCTGTTGTGCGCGAAATGCTTGCGTTGCGGCAGAATAGTTGGACGTTCCAGTCCCAATTGGATTCATGCCCATTGGGTCATTTCCCATCGGATTCATACCCATCGGATTATTCCCCATTGGATTCATTCCCATCGGGTCGTTTCCCATTGGATTCATCCCCATCGGGTCATTTCCCATCGGATTCATACCCATCGGATTATTCCCCATTGGATTCATCCCCATCGGGTCATTTCCCATCGGATTCATGCCCATTGGATTGTTACCCATCGGATTCATGCCCATTGGATTGTTACCCATCGGATTCATCCCCATCGGGTCATTTCCCATCGGATTGTTACCCATTGGATTCATGCCCATCGGGTCATTTCCCATCGGGTTTGGACCGAGTTGGCCTTGATTACCTTGTGGAGCCTGATATGCTGGCATGGGTTGCGTTGAATCAGGCACCGGCATAGGATTCATTGTTGTCGTCACCGTTGGCCGAGTGATGAGTGCTTGTAATCCTTGCTCGGTCGTCGGGTAGGTTCCCGTGTGCATTTGGTATTCGTTCAGAGCACTCTTGAACGTGTCGATTTGCAAACCGGCCTGATCAATTTGCGAAGTTCGATAGCGCCGCCAGGCAATCGGCAAGAGAACCGCCATCAAAATCACAATGATGGCAAGCACAATGAGGAGCTCGATCAGCGTAAAACCACGCCGGAGTTCCCGGTTTCGCAAGAATGTTTCGATTTGTTGGTTCATTGTTTTTCCTTTCAAAACATGTTTAAGGTGGGAAGTGCAGAGAGCAGAGAGCAGAGAGCAGAGATATTTTTATATCACCATTCAAATTACGAACGGCAGTCCATAACAATATTTCCTGCAATCTTTCCACCCTGCGTTCCACACTTGGAAATTCAATATCTTGTATTTTACACTTTGCTCTCGACGCCCTGCACTTGACACTCTGCGCTCTTCGCTTTTTGCAAATTATTTTTGGCTGTTTTTATGGAGGCAACGAGCATGGCGATGAGTTCATTCGTGTCTTTTGACATGCTGGCGTACATCTTTTCGTCGATGACCTCCGTGTCTTTCAATAATGTTATCCAATACAGCGTTTCGTCAGCTTCCTTGAGCGCAATACTGAGTTTGTGAATGAAGTCCGGTTTGCTTTCCGCACGTTTTGACTCTGTCACCAAAGCCCCAATAGCCGTGCCGCTTCGCAAAACCTGTTTGGCGAGTATGTATTCCTTTTGCTCTGTGATCAAGTACCGTGTCATGTTGACCACACGAATCGCAAACGCATAACCTTTATTCAGCAACACGGAATCCGATTCTTGCGAGCTGGCCATCGTCTTTTCACTCCTGTCTCTGCACTCTGCGTTCCGCTCTCTGCACTTCAAACGGAAATATCCATATCAAACACGGGCAACAGCAGTCCGATGATAATATAAAGGACGGCGGCACCCATCGCAAGCAGCATGATCGGTTCGATGAGCCGCATGAGCATATCCAGTTTTCGGGCAACCTGGCGTTCGATGGTGTCCGCCGCGTTGACGAGCACCGTTTCGAGCGAGTTCGATTCCTCGGCGACGCTGATCATGGCCATGACCTGCGGCGGGATGATGCCCGCCTCGCCGAGCGGCCTGGAAAGCGATTCGCCCGACGAAACGTTTTCCGCCGCCTTGTTGACCGCGTCGGTCAAAATGAGGTTGCCCGTCGATTGACTGCTGATTTCCAGCGATTTCAAAATCGGCACGCCGTTGGCCAGCAGCGTTCCGAGGACGCGGCATAAACTCGCGACCGACGAATTGAGCAGGATTTCGCCGATGAGCGGCAGTTTCAGCTTGAAGCGGTCCACGAGTTTGCGTCCCCACGGTGTGGTGAGCTGGCTCCATATCCAAAACGTGACCGCCCCCATCACGATGAGCGCGTAATGCCAGTATGCCAGGATCAGCTTGTTGCCCTCAATGAGCGACACGGTGACCATCGGCAACGTCTTGCCGTTTTGCACGGACATTTCGAACATCGGCGTGAACCGGGGCACGAACACCGTGAGCAGCACAAACACCATCGTCACGCCGACGACGCTTAAAATCGTCGGGTAAATCATCGCCCCGATAATACGGCTTTTCATTTCGCCGGCCTCGTCGAGGAACTTGGCGACCCGTTTGAGCGAGTCCTCCAAAAACGCCCCTTCGACGCCCGCGCGGATAATGCTGATCGTCAGTGAATTGAACACCTTGGGGTGCGACGCGAAGGCACTGTCAATCGAATCGCCGTCGGACACGCGGTCGTGAATGTCGGTCAGCACTTCCTTCAAACGCGGGTGTTTCGCCTGACGGACGAGCACCTGGAACGCGGAAAGGATCGACACGCCGTTTTCGAGCAGCTCGGCCAACTGGTGCAGCATGGCCGCGACCACCGCGTTGGGCACGCGCCCCCGCAGGAACTTGAGTTCGATGTGCCCCTTTTTGGCGTTCTCAATCGTCAGCGCGAACAGCGACTGCCGGGCAAGCGTGTCGAGCACGTCCCGTTTGGTGTTCGCGGTCAGTTTCCCCGTCACGTCGTCACCCTGTAACGTCCGGGCTAAATAAATGTAATCGGGCATGATTCGTCACCGTCAATCAATGTTCGCGGCTTCGCGTTCACGTATTTGCTCAATCATTTTCACGTTTTCCTCACTCAACAATTGATAGCGTTCTCGTTCCTCATCGGTGAGCTGGTCATTCTTTTCCACCTGAATGCGATAAAGATAAGACCGCCAGGAGTAGGGAAGCTCCAATCCCCGATAGCCCGGATATTTTTCAGCAAGCCGGGTGCAATACTCAATGGCCTTGTCGAAATAGTCCTTGTTTTTCGGTTTGCTCACAGACAGGGATTGATAACAATTCGCCAGTTGATAACAGGCATGTTCTCTGGAAATCCAAATGATTTCCGGATAACCGATGGCCGCCACATCCGTATGTTTTTCCGCTTTGCTGAACTCCATGACCACGAGAAAATCGTCAATCGCCTTGAGAAGTTCGGATTCCCATTGCCGGGCTTCCGCCCGGGATGCGATGAGGAAGAGTTCGTCGCCGCCTTGCAGAATAAATTCCGTGCAAAGTTCCGAAACGGGTGTTTCCATGGCGCGAGGATCATTCCTGGAGTTCAGCAAGCGATACAAAAGCTCCCGGTAGGCATAGACCGTTTTGACACCTTTGGCATTTTCAAAACGAACCTCATCCAAAGGCGTCTCCGCAGTCAGTTCGACGGCTTTCATGTAATCCGCAGCCGCATGATGAGAACGATCATGAAAACAAAGCATGTCGCCACGCCACAGATACGCCTGGGCAAGCCGTTTTTTATCGGTTTCGCCATCACGTTCCAGCAGTTCAATGGCTCTTTCCATGTCGTTGATCGAAAGCGAACCGCTGCGCGGATGAGAGTAGTCGTAATATTTGTGCTGGAGGCGCGCTCTCCTGATCCAGTGATCCGGGTTGTCAGGATGAATCATGATCAAAATCGTCGCCACACGAACGGCTTCTTTGGCATTTTGCAGAGTTTCATAGCATTGCAAAAGCGGTTCCAGCACATCCGTGTCGTGCGAAGCGTACTTGAGGTATTGTTCGTAATGCTCTGCGGCGGAAGCATATTGCTTGCATTCAAAGAACATGTCACCGAGTTTTTTGTAAAACGGGTGATAGCTACTGTCATAGTCAATCACACGATTCAACAGGTAACACAAGCGCACGATTGTACTTTGCGGGACATTTCGTGTGTGATCAACATCCTCATCCACAGCTTTTTGATACAATGCATCCAAATATGTGCGGATGAACAATTCGGGAATCGGGTCCGGCTTTTGGCGTGAATCTCCGACAATCAATTCCACAATATTCCTGTTTGGTTGTTCAAAATTTGCAACAAAACCGAGCATTTGCTCTGTTTGTCCGGCCTTGTGCATGGCAAGGGCAACGTAGGCATAAAGCGGTTCGTGTGAACGTCCCCATTCGATGAGTTGCTCAAGCGTCACCCCGCCGGAAGTGTAATAGTCGATGACATCCTCGTACCGCCCCAGACAATACAGCGATTTGATGTGAATGTGGTGAATGTTGGGAACGTCAGAGTACCCCACTGTCACATCGTTATCCGGAATTTTCTGGTAAGCCTCTATCATAGCGAGTGCCTTGTCATAGTTACCTTGTCTGAGATGGATCGTTGCAATTTTGAATAGTACCCTGATCTCCTGCGTCTGTGATGAAAAATCGCTTCCGGTCGAATGCTTGTAATCATGATAAATGTAAGGCGAAACCTCTCCGGACATCAACCAGTCGTAAACGATTAAGCCATCTTCATCCGACAGGGGGAAGAGTATTTGATCCTCAAGCTCTCTCCGCGTAAAACACTTGGGATACTCCATCGGCGAAATCGTTTCCTGGTCCTTCCATCGGGCAATCAATTTTCTTGCCAATTCCGTCCCGTTTGGCAGTTCGTGATCATTGTTCCTTGTAATGATAACTTTGTGCCAACGTTCGATCCAGTCCAGCCCTTGCTTCAACATTTCAATATTTGTCGGGTCAAGTTCTGTTTTTTTATCAATGACATGCACCATGCCCGACATGGCATCAAAGCAGTCAGCATCAATGGCAATGGCACGTTCAAAACACGTCACGGCCTCGCCATACTTTTGCAGTCGGAACAAAGCCCAACCCTGCATATTCGGCGGCATCGGCCAGGCAAGGTCGCAACGTTCCGCCGCAATGTAATCCTCAATCGCTTTTTCGTAGTATTCCGGCGCATTTTCATTCTCGGCGAAAAAGTAGTTGACCTGTCCGCGAAAATGATAAAACACCGCCACGCTGTCATCCTGTTCGATCGCTTTGGTATAATGCGCGACGGCCTGCGTGTAATGCGAAAGGCGGAAATCTTTCCACAGCCGCGACATGCGGTCATGCACGTAACCGCATACATAGTGATAAAACTTGCCGTCGTCTTCCGTCAGTCCGGTCCATTGCATCACCCGTTCCGGCACATCCTCCGGGCGAACCTGTCCGGCTTTCACAACGATTTCACGAAATGCGTCATTCCAGCGGTCAAGTTCGCGGGATTCGGTGGTCACCGGTTTTTTGATCCGACGGGACACAATTTGGCCGGTAAAATCAAGCGGCATATCGTGATCAAGAAAATCAGCGGCTTGTTCCAGCTTGGCGCGTGCCCGGGGCAAAAGATGGACCGCGTCCCAACTGCTGGGATCGTTCTCTGCAACTCGTTCCAGCAGGGCAACAGACTCGCGGAATTTCCCCAAATCAAAGGTACATCTTCCCTGCAAGGCCACCGGGATGATCCAATCCGGGGCAAGTTGCCCGGCTTTGACAAAATATTGTTGCGCGTTTGCGTAATCCTGCGGTTGTTTTGTTCGTTCGGCAAAACGAAAATCAGCCAGACCACGAAAATAGTAAAATGTCGCAACCTTGTCGTTGAGTTCAATGGCCTTGTCAAAATTCTCAACCGCCTTGGCATAATATTCTTTGCTCAAATTGATTTCCGGGGTGTACCATAACTTAAGATGGTAAATATAACCCAGGGCATAGTAATAAACCGCCCCGTCACTTTCCCGGATTTCCGAAATTTCTTCAAGCAACTGCGGCACGTCATCGGAATGAATTTTATCGATACGCCGGGTAAGAAAATTCCAAAACTTGTCGTTCCACTTCCCGAATTCAAGAGTATTTTCAATGTTTTCCGGTTTTTCGATGGGGCTGGTATCAAAACTCCCAAAACTGAAATCCCAAACATCGTCCTCTGCCAGCTTGGGACGAGCTTGTTGTAACCCATCTATCGCATCCCGGTTATCGGCGTCAATTTTAATGGCCCGTTCAAACAAAGCGACCGCTTCCTTGTCATTGCCCAGGCGAAAGTGGCACCATCCCTGCATGGCCACCGGAAAAACCCAATCCGGGGCGCATTGCTCTGCTTTGGCATAAAACGGAAGTGCTTTGGAATAATACTCCGGACTATTGGTTCGTATGGCATAGAAATAATCGGCTTGACCACGAAAATGATGAAAATGTGCGATTTTATCATTCAATTCAATCGCCTTGTCATAATTCTCGACCGCTTTGGCATGATGTTGATCGCGCAACTCAACTGCCGGCGAATCCCGCAACAACGTGTCATGGATATATCCGAGGAGAAAGTAGTAAATCGCACCATCACTTTCCCGGATTTCTGATACTTCTTTGAGCAGTTGCGGTGCATCCCCGGACTTGATATTACGAATGCGCAAACGGATTGAATCCCAGTGGCGATCTTTCCACTTGTCAAATTCAAGTGCGTTTTCCATATTCTCCGGCTTTTTGATGAGACTGAATTCTTTCATTTCCACGAAATCAAAGCTGAAATCCGGGTTGCTCGCCTCATCAGACGATTCGGCCGCATCGCCGCCCTTGTTTGTTTCCTGAGCCTTTTCCTTGAGGCCGTCCGCCGGGGCAAACGGGTCGTCATCGAAGTCGATGCTTTCGTCTGCGGATGAGAAAAAACCGATGGAAACGTCTTCCGTCACAAAAGGGCGACTGCCATCACGCTCATAATCAGTCCGCCCGAGTACAGCCACACTGACCATCATCGCAAGCAGTCCCGACGCCAAACAGCCCGGAATCAGGTACTCTTTCCAGTTCTCTTTCACTTGCATGGCCTTTTCTCCTGAAATAATTGGTTGTCCTGAGTTTTACCAGAATGTTGCACTGAACTAATTATCCGCTCCGGAACGGATTTATCTCCCCACTTTGCACTTTGCGCTTAATCGTGCCTCGCCATCCTCACGATTTCATCGACGGACGTGACGCCCCAGAGGGCTTTGCGCCAGCCGTTTTCGCGGAGCGTCATCATGCCGGCTTTGCGGGCGGCATCCTTGACCAGGTGCGACGGGCTGCGCTGGCCGGCCAGGTGCCGGATTTCGTCGTTGGCTGTGAGCAATTCATAAATCGCGACACGGCCGCTGTAACCCGTGTGCCGGCACTCGCGGCAACCGATCGGCCGGAACACCTCGACATTCTCTTCGTGCAACCGGTCGAAGGGAAAATCCTCCGGCGTGTCGGCAAGCGTCGGTTCGTATTTTTCCGCACAATGTTTGCACAGCCGCCGGACAAGCCGCTGGGCCATGATGCCCTCGACGGTGCTGCACACGAGAAACGGCTCGACGCCCATGTCGATCATTCGCGTGAACGCGCTGGAAGCGTCGTTCGTGTGCAGGGTGCTGAACACAAGGTGGCCGGTCAATGATGCCTGAATTGCGTTCTCCGCCGTTTCAAAGTCGCGGATTTCACCGACAAGACAGATATCCGGGTCATGACGCAAAATCGCCCGCAAGCTCGCCGCAAAGGTCAGCCCGACTTTCGTATGCACCTGAATCTGGTTGATGCCGTCAAGCTGGTATTCAATCGGGTCTTCCGTCGTGATGATCTTCGTCGCCTCATCCTTGATTTCATTGAGGGCACTGTAAAGCGTCGTCGTTTTCCCGGAACCGGTCGGCCCGGTGACCAAAATGATGCCGTGCGGCAGTTTGATGAGCTTGCCAAAGGTCTCATACACGTCCTGGTCCATGCCGATGCCCTGGAGCGTGAAGTTCATGCGTTCCTTGTCGAGAATACGCATGACGATGCCTTCGCCGTGGAGCATGGGGATAATCGAGAGACGAATATCGACCTCACGGCCTTGCACCTTGATTTTGATGCGACCGTCCTGTGGAATGCGTTTTTCCGCAATATTGAGACGCGACATGATTTTCAACCGGCTGACGATGGCCGACTGAAAGCGGTTGATTTCCGGCGGCATCGGCTGCGTTTGCAATACGCCGTCGATGCGGTAGCGCACCTTCATGCCGTGT
Source organism: Planctomycetaceae bacterium (assembly GCA_009776995.1). GTDB lineage: Bacteria > Planctomycetota > Planctomycetia > Pirellulales > Thermoguttaceae > WRMR01. The sequence goes on from WRMR01000135.1 coordinate 8,041, forward strand.
TCCTGCGCTTCGATGTGAATGTCACTCGCACGGGCGTCGATCGCTTCGGTCAAAATATCGTTGACCAGCCGCACAACCGACGCTTCCTGCGCCATGGCCGCGTCGCCGCTTTGATCCCATTCGAGGTCCTCGAGCATTTCGACGCCGTCGTCCTCACCGGCCTGGGCGAGCAACCCCTCAATGGTTTCGGCCCCGACGCCGAGGTACGTTTTGATCAGCTTTGCCAACTCCGAAGGCAGCGCGACCACCGGCGTGACCGGCGTTTTGACGGCGGCGGAAATCGCGTCGATGGCGTACAGATCGAAGGGGTTGCCCGTCGCGACAACCAGCGAACCGTCCGGGTCACGCCCGACCGGGAACACGCCGTAACGATGCACCATTTTCATCGGAAAGGTTTTGAGGATTTCCTCATCAACCTCCGTTTTGCTCAAATCGAGCAGTCTCATGCCGAGGGTGATGGCAAGGTAATGAAACGCTTCCTCTTCGGAACGCGCACCGAGTTGCGTCAAAATGGTGGACAAGCGGCCGCCGCCGACAATGGTGTCGCGCACGATTTGCAATTGGCGTTGGTTGAACAGTTGCGCTTTGGCAAGCGCATCGGCGAAGATCATCATCGATCCTTTACTCCTTCATCAAACTGTAGGGACAAATCATCCTTGATTCACAGAGCGGCCCAAGGTGGGATGGGGGTGGCCGCTCACAGAACAAAACAAGACTTTCGCAAAAAGCCTCAAAACTCATTTCTTTTGTTGAAAACACAACGGTTCTTTAGTATATTATATACAAATTCCGGTTGTGAATCAATAAATATTGGCGATTCCTGTGGTACAATTGCAAAAAACCTTACATTTTTTCGACGATGTTTTAAGAAATTTGCCCAGTTATGAAAAACTCATTATTTTACTGTCGTTTTGTTTTTTTTCTATTTTTACTATTTCTAACTTTCAGTTCCGCAATTGCTCAACCACCAGGCGGCGCACGTCAGCGTGGGCAAGGTGGAGGGGCACCCGGTGGCGGTCAGTTTCAGGGCGGTCAAGGAAGACCGGGCGGGCCAGGCGGACAACCAGCTCAATTTGGGCAGGGAAGGCAAGGTGGTTTTCCGGGTGGACAATTTCCCCAAGGGCAACGCCAGGGCGGAAGGCCAGCCCCTCCTGCGGAAAATGCGGAAGGTGAGCAGGAACCAGAGTTGGTGACTGGCCCTGGAACAGTGCCGGAAATATGGGACGAAAATCCACAGGAAGAGTTCGACGTGCGCCCACTCGCCGATCGCGCGGTCATCTTGCGGCCAATCCCGGCCAAGATTCTGCGATATGCCGAGTATCTTATCAGAGAATATGACAGGAACGGCAATGGTCGTCTCGAATTTGAAGAATGGAGCGGAATAAAAAAGAATGGAGAAGAGGATGATGGAGAAGAGAAAAAGAAAATGAGCGGTTCGCCGCAGGTCATTGATCTGAACGGGGACGGGATCATTACGCTTGATGAACTCGTAACACATATCGAACAGTTTTCACGATACAGAACGATCTACAATCCTTTTCCGTTGCAACAAATCATAGCCAACCGTGTGATTCCCGAACAGAAAAAGTCCGATAGTATTTTCCGACCGCTTTCCCAGCCGACTGGTGCTCGCAAGGTTTCTGAAACGCAATCTTTCGCCGATCGTCCGCCACTGACCGAAGAGGAACTGGCAGAGGGTGTTCAGACACCGGAAGATACCGAAGATATTGGCAACGAAAATGAGCCGTTCCAGGGACGTATGCCTGCCTCACAAATCCGAAGATACGCCGCCCCGACCGAAGGTCTGCCCGCGTGGTTTGTACAGCGTGACACGAACGGCGACGGCCAGGTGTCTTTGTATGAGTTTTGCGCCCCTCATTTCCGCGATCAGGATTTGGCTTTTTTCGGACGCCTCGATCTCAACGGCGATGGTTTCATCACTCCTGACGAACTCCCGCGACAAGAGAGTGAAAAGTGAGAGAGTGAAAACCGGCACAACATGCCACTGCGGAGGAGCGCGACGCCATCGCGGCAGCTACGCCAAAACCGTAGATACGTCATTTCCCGAATATGGTCCATGACAACCTGCCCCCTGTGGGCAAAACAATCGGCAATGGATACCCTTATTTTGTTCGCCGCTTTCTGGTCGTATAAAATCATTGTTGGATCCCGGTTCCCAGGGCGGTAGCGAGTACACCTTGCCTTGGACTATTATGTTTTGCTCTGACAGGGCACTATAATGAACACCATTTGCGATGAGGTGTAGTAGCGAACGGCACAGGTGAGCCGTTCGCAACGAACGAATCCGAAGGAAAAACACTATGACGAACCATCGAATGATCCCAATTTTCATCGCCTGTTTGCTTTTGGCAGTCACGGCAACGGTGTCAGCGCAAGAGTTCAGGCTGGAAAGCAAG
>WRMR01000136.1 GCA_009776995.1 Planctomycetaceae bacterium
ACAGCGAAGAGTGGGGTATATAAATTAAGGGTGAGAAAGAAAGAAAAGAAAAGAGAGGAGGTTTGGGGGGGGGGGGGGGGGGGGGGCAACATACAAGGCTTCACCCTGGTTGAACTCCTTGTCGTTATTGCAATCATTGGCATTTTGATTGCACTCTTGTTGCCTGCTGTTCAGGCCGCCCGTGAAGCGGCGCGTCGTATGCAATGCAGCAACAACATGAAACAATTCGGACTTGCCCTGCACACGTATCACGATGCTTACCAGGCACTCCCCAGCTCCCGAATGTACAAACCGGTTGTCACCGATCCCGTGGAAGACAATGCGGGGAGTGCCCGTTTTTCGCTTCATTTTGCCATTCTGCCTTACATGGAGCAAACGGCAAGATATGACGAAATCTGTTCTCACGACTGGCAGCATTGGAACGGAGCGAATATGAATCGACCGGCGATGTCCAACCCGATCTCGCCTTATTGCTGTCCTTCGGATGGTCAGGCCAAAATACCGGGACTTGACCAGGGAGTCGCGCGTTCCAGTATCGTGATTTCACGGTCGGATTTTGCTTATTTGACCGATAAGCCTACAGTTACCGGCAGCCAGGCCTGTTCCGCACGTTCACTTTTTAGCGTGGACCGTTGGGTTCCCATGTCCGCCGCGTCCGATGGGACATCGAACACAATTGCGGCCTCGGAAATCGTGACTTCACCTTCAAAGAGTACAAACAGAATCAAGGAAGCGTTGGCGATCATTGATGTTGCAGAGACGGGTGTTCCCCAAGATTGTTTGGATGCCAAAATCGGTGGGCGGGGGGGTGAGCTTGGCCCGACAGTTCCGATTCACGGTCAAAACAATCGCGGTTCCTACTTTTCCTCACCAACCCACATGTGGACGGGCTTCAATACCATTTTACCGCCGAATTCGCCGTCCTGTACCGGTGGGGATTTTAACTCATGGGAAGATGGCGCGATGTCTTGCGGGAGTAATCATACGGGAGGCGTGAATGCGGCCCTGCTGGACGGGTCGGTTCAATTTGTTTCAGAAACGGTTGAATGCGGTGATTTGACTGCATCACCTCCTGCGTATCCTGATCGCTTTGGCGGACGTTCCCCATCCTATAGCAATTACGGCGTCTGGGGGGCGATGGGAACTCCTGCCGGCGGAGAATCAAAATCCATTCTGTGATTTTGACGGATATTTCCAGTGCCGATCAACTTCGTTCCCACAGGGCGAGGTGAGTCGGCACAAAGAACGAGGTGATTTCGATGTGACGAAATCGCCCCGTTGTTTTTGTGCGCGACCGGTGGCAAACCGGCAGACAATTTTGTAGAATACACTGTCGAACGCCATTTGGCCGGTATTAATAGTTGTGACCTTTGTGAAAAACTTTGTGGCCTTTGTGTTAAAAGATTTCAACACAAAGATCACCAAGGAATGCACAAAGTTCACAGACGAAATGCAAAGTCCATGACGTTGTACGGTATAACCAATAATGACGATAACAATTTCATTTACAAAGGATCTCACAACATGAAAAAACACATCACCCTTTTGGCACTCTTGATTGCCGTTTTCGTTTCGGGTGTCGGCATGACGCTTGCGCAGGACACGGAACAGTTTCGGCGGTTGCCTGTCAAGGTTTACCGCGATAAGATGAAAGGCGGCTGGATCGGTCAGATTGCGGGCGTCTGCTGGGGCGCACCGACCGAATTTCGCTGGCAAGACAAAATCATTCCCGAAGCGGATATGCCCGTCTGGAAACCGGAAATGATCAATCAAGCTTTCGGGCAAGACGACCTGTACGTTGAAATGACCTTCCTGCGAACACTGGAGGAATACGGCATTGAAGCGTCAATCCGTCAGGCGGGGATCGATTTTGCCAACAGCGAGTACCCCCTTTGGTGTGCCAACAACGCCGGTCGCAAGAATCTGCGTGCAGGCATTGCGCCGCCGGATTCGGGGCATCCGCAGTTCAACAAATGTCCGAACGACATCGACTACCAAATCGAGGCCGACTACTCCGGGCTGATCGCGCCGGGAATGCCAAACGTTGCTATTGAATTGGGCAACAAATTCGGACAACTCATGAATTACAGCGATGGCATTTACGGCGGTCAGTTCGTTGGCGGCATGTACTGCGAAGCGTTTTTCGAGGACGACATCATAAAGGTCATTAATGCGGGTTTAGCCTGTATTCCCGCCGACTGTCAATATGCCGAAATGGTGCGCGACATGCTTGCCTGGTATAAGGAAAACCCCGACGATTGGGTGGCCACCTGGGAAAAATGTCAGAAAAAATATCGCGAAGACCCTGAGTATCAGCAGTCGTCCAACGGCGGCATTGACGTCAAGATCAACGGAGCTTACATTTTAATGGGGTTGTTGTACGGAAAGGGCGATCTCGACAAAACCATCGTCATCGCCACCCGTTGCGGCATGGACTCCGATTGCAATCCCTCGAACGCAGGCGGTGTGCTCTTTGCGACACTTGGTTTTGAGAAACTGCCGGCTCGTTTCACCGAAAAACTCGACCATAAAACGAACTTTTCTTTCACCGCGTATAACGTCGATACACTGATCGAAGTGTGCGAAAAGCTGACCCGTGAGTTTCTTGCCCGTGAAGGCGGTCGCGTGGAAAAGGACGCCAATGGCGACGAAGTGTTTGTCATCCCGGTCAAGGCACCCAAGCCGAATGCGCTGGAGTTGAGTTGGGCACCCGGCCCGATTGCAAACAGTGTTTTCACGGACGAGGAAAACGAGAAAATCCGCTTCAAGGCGTTTACGAACCTGCAAAAGGCGGTCGATCACTTTTTCCCCGGCTGGACGATTGGACCATCCGGCCCGGAGATGGACCCCGGGATGCGCGATTCGTTCCGTGGAAAAAAGAACGTGCTGGTGACGCACCCGGTGGACCGCGAAGTCCCCTGTGTGCTGACCACTTCGGTGGACATTCCGGCTGGCAAAAAGACGACATTGCGTCTTGTGGTCGGCCATTTCGAACAGGGCGACTGGGATTTGGTCATTCGCGTCAATGGTTCGCCGCAAAAAACCGTGCTCATTGGTAAAACGTCCGCTGACAACACCGGCTGGGTGGAAGTGACTTTCGACCTGACTCCGTTCGCCGGAGGCAAAAACGTCAAGATCGACCTCGAAAACAAGGCCAACGGCTGGTCATGGGAAGCCGGCTACTGGTCGGAAATCGAGATCAAGTCGGAAGTGAACCGATAGCCGGAAGCGAAACGAAGTGAAGCGGCCGGATGATTCAGAGCCGCGACAGTCATGGAGCGGTCGAGCAATCATGGCCGCGTCCGTACAATTGCGTTTGCCGAATCGCCGCAATCGTGAGATTGCGGCTCGGATTGATAAATTACGTCACAGCACATCGATTCGCCAGAAACGGCATTTCTGTTATTTTTGAAACAACCCAATAAAACCTTACGTCCTGTTTTTCTTCAACAACGGTTTCTATCCGGTCTTTTCATGGTTTTGAGATATAACGACGCTTAATATGCTATATTCCATTCAATGAGCAAACTCATAACGGGATAATATGCCTTGATTGTGTCACAGAACAAAACTTCATGATCCCCACCGTTGCAACAGGTTCGAGTCGATGAGCGAGCAACTCCCCTCCCAGTATTTTATTGGTGTTAATCTTGATGACGTAAGCGTTTATGCGATGGCGGTTTCCAGTGAGGGGCAGTCCCTCGCGGAATCGACGTACAAATTCGATCTGACGAAACATCATTCGCCGAAAGATTTTACCGAACAACTGTGTGAATCTTGGTGGCAGGCTTCCTGCCAAGTGTTGGGACATCTCATGTGCCAATTGGGCAAGCAGGGATTTTCGCCGAATCACCTTTTGGGAATTTCCGTATCCAGCCAGCCCGGAAGCATTGCCATATTGAACCGTAACGGAGAATCGCTTTATCCGGCAATCATGGCACAAGACGCCCGCGCGGAAGACCAGGCGGTTCGCCTGAATCTGGTTGGCCAGGAACATGTCCGAAAAATCGGCTGTCCGTTTCGACCGACGGACGCCATTGCGAAAATCGTGTGGTTCAAGGAAAAAGAGCCGGATTTGTACGAAAATGCCGTGTTTGCCCATCAGGCCGATTATATCATCGGCAAACTCAAGGGAAAGATTGATGTGACCGATTCCACCATCGCATCAACCACTGGTTGCGATCCCTGTGACCGTTGCTGGCCCGACTGGCTTGATTACGACATGCATCTGAGTGTGCGCGAACGTCTGCCGAACATCGGCCAAATGGGACAATCTGTGGGACGGGTCACCTCCGAAGCCGCACGGGTCACAGGGCTTCCGGCAGGGCTTCCGGTTATCCTGGGGTGTAATTCCCAGACTGCGGCGTTCCTCAGTTCGGGTGCGAAAAAAACGGGCGACTTTTTTACCGTCTTTGACGAAACCATGCAAATCGAGGGGATTACGCGACGCCTGATCAATTATCCACACAACCTTGTCAAGATGAACCGGTTGCCAGACATGCAGTGGTATTTTTCGACACGGAGCAACACGGGGGCCGAATGGATCCATGTCTGGTTCAACGAACAGTTTGCCCATGCGAATATCGAGCAAGTCGATCAGCTATTACCGACGCATTACCTGGCGTTTCCCAATGTGCGACATGGTGAGATTTTTCCTTTCCATTCCAACTCGGCTGAGGGTTTCATTTCACCGGCCACGGACAACCGGCTCGTCCAGTTTGCCGCCTGTATCCAGGGGACAACCTTTGTCGAACGCATGATTTACCGGAGGATTGACGAATTGTCTGAAAACACCGACTTGGGAACCATCTACTCCATCGGTTCCTGGTGTCAATCGGACTTGTGGATGCAATGCCGGGCGGATGTCACCGAACGGGTCGTGCATCGCCTGCCACAGACTCATGGCGCGGACTTTGGAACGGCTCTCGTGGCCGCCATCGGGACAAAATACCATACTCTGGAAGAAGCGTCCAATGCCATGGTGCATATCGACAAATCGTTCTATCCCAACCCGCAACGCATGGCCGCTTTCAAGGATCATTACGCGGCCTTTCTGACAACCATGGAAGAACAGGGGTATCTGGCGTAAGCCTGTTGCCGGAAAGTGCCAGGCAAATTGATTTTGGGATGGCCCGGACAAATTGGAACAAAAACCGGAATGGAGCCGGTACTCCGGCGTCATGACGGGATTCACCAATTTGTGAATCCCTTGATTGTATCCCATCTATTGCGCTGCGTTCCAGCAACGGCGGCGAATCGCAATCGTTCCCGTACCAAAAACCACTTGGTGGCTTGTTCAAAAATAACTTTTCGGAAAAGTCAAGACACACGGATGACACAAATTGGCACAGATCAATCTTGTGGGCATTTCGCATCATCAGTGTTATCTGTGTGTAAAAAATCATTTCGGAAGAGTCAAGGCACACAGTCAACACAGACTTAAGCAGACAGTCATAGACTCAATCTGTGAAAATCTCGTTCCATCGGATGCGTCCGTGTGCAAAATACACAAACGATTATTGCAGCAGTATTTAAGAATGATATGCCGCAAATTTTGCCATGACGCCGGAAAACGATTGCACAATGCCAATATTTTGATAAAATGTTATTGATTGGCAATTGTGTTGAAATGTCAATTCATTGTGTGTACTTGGCGCAAACTCGCCATTTTATTGGTTTTAGCAAAAAAAGAGGAGATTAAACGAAATGACCCGCTTCGTCACTGCCAGCCTTGTCGCCATGGCAATATTGTTTGGGAATATGGCATCAGCCCAGAATTCCAATCTCAACCCGATTCACACACCCGGTATTGAATTTTTGAAAAACCCGGTTCCTGCCGCCGACTCGGAAGCCAAAACAGCGGCGGATATGAAAGCGTATCTCGAAACCATAACAGGTTCGGAAGTGACATTCAAAATGCTTCCGATTCCAGGCGGCAAGTTCCTCTTGGGCAGTCCCGATGATGAGGAAGGCCGTGAAGACAACGAAGGACCGCAGATCGAAATCGAAATCGCTCCCTTCTGGATAGAAGAACACGAGGTGTCGTGGGCGGAATTTCAGCAGTTCCAACAATATTTTCTCCGTGAAAGCCGTGCCAATCGCGACCGGACGGATCGCGAAAAAATTGTCGACGCCATGGGTTTCCCGACGCCTGCTTATGACATCAGTTCCATCAGTTATTCCAAGTCCAGCAAGTCGGATCACCCGGCCAGCGGCATGTCGTATTACGCTGGTCAGGTTTACTGCAAATGGCTGACCGCCGCGACGGGCCGTTATTATCGCCTGCCGACTGAAGCGGAATGGGAATACGCCTGTCGTGCCGGGACAACAACCGCGTTTTCGTTCGGCGATGACCCGGAAGATCTGGAAGAATATGGCTGGTTTTTCGACAATGTTGACGATGGTTACAACAAGATAAAAACGAAAAAGCCGAACGCCTGGGGACTTTACGACATGCACGGCAACGTCGCCGAATGGGTGCTTGGCCTTTATGACGAAAATGCCTATCAAAAATTTGCCGACGGCGAAATCAAATCCCTGATCATCAATCCGGAATGGGAAACCGCCATGAAAGCCATGATGCACGTCGCAAGCGGTGAAAACCATGTTGTCCGGGGAGGTTCCTGTGACCACTTTGCGGAAGAATGCCGCAGTGCCTCGCGTAAGTTTTCGCAACCGGGCTGGAAAGAACAGGACCCCATGTTCCCGAAAAGCATCTGGTACTATACCGAAGCCCCTTACGTTGGTTTCCGTATCATTCGCCCATTGGAACCGCCGAAAACCGCCGAAGAGTGCAAACTCTATGAGCCGGACCCGCAGGTTTATGAAGAATACAAGAAATTGAACACCAGGGCACAGTAATCAAAAAATTTTTGAGGACTGTTGTTTTTCGGTTCAAAGTTTGATATAGTAGCGGTCATGATACACTTTTCAAGGAAAAATGTTTCATGGCCGTTTGAGAATGTTTTGCATCCTGCCGTATTCAACGACATCCTTGAGGCCTTGTCGCCCTGTGGAGTGTGTCAGAATCCTTCAACCGTTAGAACACTTTGGAGTACATGAACAATGAAACAAAATCCAGAATCCCGTCGTGAATTTTTGAAAACATCAGGCGTTTTGACCGCCGCCGGTGTTGGTCTTGCCAGCGGTCTTGGCATTGCGCGTTATGCCCATGCGCAGGGCAGTGACCTGATTAAGGTCGCGTTGGTCGGTTGCGGCGGTCGTGGCCGCGGTGCCGCACAGGATCGTCTTGATGTGGGCGACAACATGAAACTGGTCGCCATCGCCGACGCTTTCGAAGGCAGTGCCAAAGGTGCGGCCGGAGCATTCACCGCGATGACCGAAAATGAAAACTACAAAGGCAAAATCGACATTGGAGACAATGTTTTCTCGGGGTTTGACGCCTACAAAAAAGCGATCGACTTATGCGATCAGGTTTTGATTGCCACCCCACCGGGGTTTCGTCCCCAACACTATGCCTACGCCGTGGAAAAAGGCAAGCATGTTTTCATGGAAAAACCGCTGACCACCGACGCGGCAGGCTTTCGAATGCTCATGGCCGCCAATCAAAAAGCCGAAGACAAGGGGCTGACCGTCGTTGTCGGTTTGCAGCGTCGTCACGGTTATGATTACCGGGAATGGATCAACCGAATTCATGACGGTGCCATCGGCGACCTGTCCTACACCCGTGTTTACTGGAATAACAGCGGCGATATCTGGTTCCGCAACCGTTCGGCAAACGAATCCGAAATGCAATACCAGATGAAAAACTGGTATCACTTCGTCTGGCTCAGCGGCGACAACATTTGCGAACAGCACATCCACAACCTCGATGTGGGCAACTGGATTCACAGCAAGGGCGACAAAATGTGCCACCCGGTCAAGGCGTATGGTATGGGCGGTTTGGCTTCACGTCATTTGATCTCAGACAAACAGGAAAGCGAAATTTTCGACCACCACGCTGTCGAATTCGTTTATGAGGACGGAAGTCGCATGTTCAGCCAGTGCCGCATGAATGATCCCGGCAACGTCTGGGGTAGCGTCAGTGAACATGCTCACGGTTCCAAGGGCTTTGGCAGTGCGTGCTGGCTGAATTTCAAAGACGGCGGCAACTGGCGGTACCAAAGCCCCGGCGGGAGAGAGGAAAACCACTTCAAAGTGGAACACGTCCATCAGGCGGAAGCCATCCGTAAAGGCGAAAAATTGCACGACGGCTGGTACGGCTCCATGGCCTCAATGATTGCCGTCATGGGACGCATGGCCACGTACAGCGGCCGGGAAATTTCCTGGGACGAAGTTGTCGAAAAAGGCACGACAGTATTCCCCTACGGCAAAGAACTTGCGTGGAACACCACCCCGCCGATCGTGCCGAAAGACGGTAAATACGACGTTGCCGTTCCCGGACGTTATGACCCCTATGCCGGGTAAGATGACACGTCATCTTTCGAGTGTGTCTTTCACCGAACAGCTGCCGTGAACGGATTGCAGTGTAGTGACCGGCTTGGGATGGCAAATACCCTATCCGGTCACTGTGACATTTTGTTCTTGGTTGTCGTTGGTTGTGTTCATAAGCGGTCGCGATCCCCGGTGTTTTGGCGGCATGATTTATTTGTGTTCCGCGACATTGACAGTCAGTTCCGCAACCTTGCCGCTGACATTCAGCGTCAATGTGGTCTTTGCATTCGTCGTCAAGGCTACCGGAATGATTTTGGGCAGAGCATCCCGTTTGTCTTGCATCTGTTTTCGATAGGCATCCAGCTCAGGCCGGGGCATCTCATTTTGCTCTTCCCGGGTTTTGGTGTCTTCAACGAAAGGTTCCTTGACCAAAACCACTTTATAACTTCCTTCAGGAACGCCTTCCTTGAAAAAATTCGCGAAAGAAGTTCCCACTTTGCAGAGACCGGAAGCATCCGTTTTGCCATAGAAAACCATGCCGCTTGCGGGTGATGTTGCATACAAACTCACTTCGACATCGGCAATGGGCGTTGTTCCGTCCAAAACGGTAATCTTGCAGGGAATGACTTTTGGAAAACCCTTCGGAGTGCCACCGGGACAGCCGGAAAACAAAACTAAAGAGAAACAAGCAAAAAGAGCGAGACTTCGCTTTGTCAACATAATTTTCCTCCATTGATACCAAGACAAAAGAATAGAAAGAGGGTGGAAGGGCAACATCCCTTCCACCCGTTGATGCACTTTCCAGGAATTGCGCCAAAAACGAAAAACCATTGTCAGAAAGCGGTTGTGCTTTCTTTACCGGCAATGGTTCCCAAAGCTCCCCAAACACCAAACGGACTGTATCCGGAAAACTCGTCATTTGCTATAGGATAAACGGCACCGTTTGCACCATTTCCTGTAGCAATATCGGCATCAGGGTCACCACTGCTGATCGTATCGGAAACGAACTGAACGGAACCGTCCGCCAAGCCGATATTGACTCCACCGGTATGGTTGCTGCCGGCACTTGTAATTGCTGCTCCCCAACCGGCTTGGCCAAGGCCGCCAGCATAAACACTGCCGTTTGGCGAATTGGGGGGCAGTATTGTCTGGAAGCCGGTGATCGTAGTATTTCCTTCGGCATAATTCATTCCGCGAACAAAATTAGACACAGTTTCACTGGCGGCAAAAACCGAACGGTTATCGGGAGCGACTTTTTTCACGAGATCACTCGGTATTCGTGTTGTGATAAGAACGATACCGCCTTTGACGTCTCTGGTGGCATGAGCCCCGGTCACGGCTTCAGAAAAAGCAACCGTATTGGAAGTTCCGTCCGAAATTGAGCCAAATGTCCGAAATTTCGGCATCAATGGGCGAGGGGTATGGAACATAGGGCCGCAGAAGAATCCCCGGGTATTCGTCGTGGCCGATTCGTCTGTTGCGAAGCTGTCACCAAAACTTCCCATGTAGTTCGTCCGGGTGGCATTGGTTCTTTGCTCAAATGGTTCTTTGGCTGCTCCATCGGAAGGACAGGCCAAATAGGAAATTGAAGCCGAGTACATCCCTGCTGCGTCCGCCGGATCGGCCTTGGGATTGGACTGGGCTGAACCGGAAAGTGAAAATGCGCCAATGCCATTCAAATACTCGTATTTTGCGGTTTGTTCTGTGTAGGGCAGTAAGGTCACATGGAAACTAATCCAGTTGTAACCCGCTCCACTACCGGCTTTGGATGTGGGAAACGCTCCGTTGGCGTCGTGGTAAGTGTGAAGTGCCAGAGAAATCTGTTTCAAATTGTTACTGCATTGCATTCTTCGTGCAGCTTCACGGGCAGCTTGCACAGCAGGCAAGAGAAGGGCGATCAAAATTCCGATGATCGCAATGACCACGAGAAGTTCAACAAGTGTAAAAGCTCTTAAGTTGCCCCCCCCCCCCACCTCCAAATTTAAAAAATTTTTTCTTTTTATTTTTTAAAAACGTCG
>WRMR01000137.1 GCA_009776995.1 Planctomycetaceae bacterium
AACGATGTCTTGTACGGACTCATTTTGATCCCAATTTCGGAAACTTACGCGATTCTTCGGTACGACCAAGTCGTTCACGCCTTCGGTTTCGGCGTGTCCACGCTCATTATGTACCATCTGCTGGCCAAATTGCTTTCAAACGGGGACATGAAACGCTTTTCCACCGGTCTGATTGTGGTCATGGCGGGTGCCGGTCTCGGAGCATTCAACGAGAATATTGAATTCCTGTTGACGGTATTTCTGCCGCAAACCGGTGTTGGCGGTTATGAAAACACATCCCTTGACCTCTGGTCCAACCTCATCGGAGCCGTCGTTGCCTATTTTCTTGCAAGAAACGGTTGGATGCCGATGAAATCCGGCGAATAGCGTTTTTGAGCCACTCTCTGTGCGAAGTACCGCCCCGTTTTCCCACCCTTTGGGGAAGGCAGAGGAAAGTGAATCCCACCACTCACCCCTTGTTCCTCATCCCTCGATAGCGGCCATTACTTGATCGCTTTGCGGACGGCTTCCAGTTGTCCGGCACTGCCGAGGACTGCGTTTTTGTGGATAATATATTCGGCGTAAGCCTGCATGAAGACCTTTCCCGGAGGACGCAGGTCGAAGTTGGCCGGGTCGTCGCGGAACCGTTCGCGGTGAATCGCGCACCAGACCAAGCGGCCGTCGGTGTCGATGTTGATTTTACACACGCCGAGTTTCGCGGCAGGCAGGTATTGCGATTCGCTGACCCCGCTGGCGTCTTTCAACTCGCCCCCGGCGTTGTTGATGCGTTCGACCCAATCCTTCGGCACACTGCTGCTACCGTGCATGACCAGCGGGAAATCTTTCGGGACGGCCTGTTGGATTTTTTCCAGTACGTCGAAATGCAAACCCTGGGTGCCACTGAACTTGAACGCACCGTGTGAGGTACCGATGGCCACGGCAAGCGAGTCGCAACCGGTTTTTTCGATAAATTCGGCAGCCTGATCCGGGTCGGTCAGCTTGACACTGCCGACAATATCTTCCTCCACACCGCCAAGCTGACCGAGTTCGGCTTCGACTACAATGTTTTTCGCATGGGCGCGACCGACCACCCGTTTGGTAATCTCGATATTTTTGGCAAATTCCTCATGCGAAGCGTCAATCATCACCGAGCTGTAAAAACCACTGTCGATGCAATCGTAGCAGACCTCTTCGGTTCCGTGGTCGAGGTGAACGGCGAAAATCGCTTCCGGGAACACTTCGTCCGCCGTGCGGATCATGGATTCCAGAAATCGCTTATCAGAATAACTCCGCGCGCCGCGCGAAATTTGAATGATAAACGGCGCACTTTTTGAATTGTCGTTGGGGTCTTCATTTTTTTGCGTCTTGCCGAGGTTGCCCCGGAAAAGACCGACAACTTGTTCGAGATTGTTAATATTGTAGGCTCCGATGGCGTAATTGCCGTAAGCCTGTTTGAACAGTTCTTTTGTGGTAACGATCATTTGAGGTTTTTCCTCCTGGGACAGCGGACTGGTGACGGTTATCGTGATGATTCTGCGGGGATTTCGCCTCTCGATGTCGAGTACCGAACAGACGAAACCCAATTAAGTCAATGATACCTTATTTTTTGCGATTCGACCAGCCCGACCCCGGTTTGGCATGGTATTACCGAGCGATGCAATCCTACGGATTGCAGGGCATTTTCGTTCCCGTAAACCAAATACTCCGCTGAAATGATACGAATTATTACCGTTTTAGTCAACATGTATTTTTAGACTTGACAAAGCAATAGGCATCGTCACAACCATACAATCAACTCGGTGATGCCAGTTAGAAAGTGGGGGGGCGCCCTGAAAGAACGCAGTACTGTTATCGTCCTGAAAAGGACGTAATCTCTATAACCCCCGGGTTGATCCGGGGGTGGTGACGCCACTTCCACCTTTATCGTGTGACCTGTTCCATGATCCATCGGTTGAGGTCTTCGAGCATGTTCGTCGAGATTTCCTGACGGCAGGGGTATTGGCGAACGGTGACCGACATGCCGGCGGTATGGAACAGTGTCATCTGTCGGGCGGCTTCGGTCGGCGGGAACACCGGACTGTCGCGTCCGACGCACATCAGGCAGGGCAATTGCCTCACCGCATCGAGTTGGCGGAGCGGCATTCGCCCTTGCGGGAAAGAACCACCCAACGAAACGACCCCGGCGAAATATCGCGGAAACTGCGTCGCGACACGAAAGGCCATCGTTCCGCCGTCGTCGAACCCGGCCAGGAACACGCGGCGTCTGGCGATATTGCATTTTTCCGACGCAATGTGCAGGCAGTCAAACACCCGCTTTTGTGCCAGGTTGAAACCCGTTTCCGTGTTCGGCCAACCGTATTGCGCTGTCCCGGTTTTGGCGGAAGCCGGGCAATCCGCCCCACGAGGAGCAGTTGCAACATAGTTTCTCATGCTGATGATCGGCATGATCTTCATCAACTGACGTTCGGCGGCGTTACTTTTTCCGTGCAGCCAGATAATCAGTGGATAGGCATAACCCGGCTCGTAGTGCATCGGAGAAAACAGAGTGTGCGGCGTTTCCGACGTTGTATCGTGTGTTGCAAGCGAAAGTTCAAATTCGTGAACTTGTTTCTCAAATTCCCGTGACCGGAGAATGGTGCCGGGCATGTCGAAGCGGTTGTGCAGACCGGATGCCGAAGCGGCGGAAAGAGATTGGGTTTTGTTGGATACGGACATTTGGTATAATGGATATTGTGTTGAACTTTTTGAAACGGAAACGCATGATATGACTTGTGCGGCAAGTTCGCCGAACCAACGATAACCATGCAGTTTTCCGGGCTTCCCCACATTTCACGTTGACTTACGAAACTATACCCGAAACCGCCTCAAACTGTCAATATCATTTTTTATCTTATCCCAATCCATTCTTTTCACACATTTTATTTTGACTGTTTTGCCCAAAACAACATGTCATGCGTTACACTCTGTTAAAACACGAAAACCACGGCGACTTTCACGTCGATTTGATGTTCGATTGTGGGGAAGAACACCTTTTGACATGGCAAATCGACGACAAAAGTTTCGCAAGTTTCCTTGTTGGAAAAGAAAATTTTTTCAATTTTACCGATCTGTTAAACAATAAAGACGCTACAGTTTACTCAAATTGCCGGAGAATTTTCGACCATCGACGGAAATATCTTGACTTTTCCGGTGATCTTGGCGATCATCGCGGTTACGTTACCCGTGTCGAATGCGGGACATGGGAATTGCTCGAGCTTGACGCCAGACGCTTGGTCATCAAAACAATCGGTACGCGATTGACGGATACACCGGTTGCCAATTTGCTGTCAATCCGGCAGTGGCAATTTGAACCGCCGGTCGAAATTGTGATCGACCTGAGCGGGACGTTATCTGAACGACTCATGCAACAACTTCCGCCGCCCGGCGAAGGGACTTGGGTTGTTTCTTGCAGTTTCCTGTGCTAGAATTGTGATACGAAATGACGATTATTTTTGGTTTGTCCATTACTGTAAAACATATCGAACGGAAGGATTTGCAAGGAATATCCATCCGCTTTTTTTAGCCTCCCAGGAGTATTTTACCATGACCGACATGAAACGACGTGATTTTTTGAAGACCGGTGCCGCGATTGGTGCCGGGACACTGGCTGTGACCTCGCCGTTGAAGGCCCAAACGCCCGCCGAATTGAAAAAGCAAAGCAAGCCGAAAAAGCCGTTTTCGACCGATCCCTGTGCCGTTGTGCCGCTGACCGGAAAAGTGAGTTGTACGCGGATCGGATTCGGCACCGGGATGCGGGGTTACAACCGCGAGAGTAATATTGTCCGGATGGAGGAGGAAAAAGCCGTCAGTCTTTTGCGCTATGCGTATGACAAGGGGATACGGCTTTTCGACATGGCCGACCTGTACGGTTCTCACCCGCTCGTTGCCAAGGCACTTGAGGGGAAGCCCCGCGACAGTTACACGCTCGTCTCGAAGCTCTGGTACCACGATGGCGGCCTTCCCGAACAGGAACGCCCCGATCCCGATGTCACAATCAAACGTTTTCTCAGGGAATGCAAGGTTGATTACCTTGACGTGTTGCAGATTCACTGCATGATGAACGGCGATTGGGCAGGCCAATTCGGGAAACAGATGGAAATCATGGAGCGGCTCAAGCAGGAAGGTCTCATTCGGGCACACGGCGTCAGTTGTCATGCGAACACGGCGTTGGGGGTGGCAGCCAAAACGCTTTGGGCGGACGTTGTCCATGTGCGAATCAACCATGACGGCGCGCGAATGGACGGCGAGGTCGAAGGCGTCGTCAAAGTCACCCGCGCATGTCACGAGTCGGGAGTTGGCGTCATCGGCATGAAAATTATCGGCGAGGGAACCTTTGGCGAAGACCCCGAAAAACGCAAAAAGTCGGTCGATTTCGTATTGAATCTCGACTGCGTCGATGCGTTTGTGGTCGGCTTCGATGAAAAAGAACACATCGACGAACTGCTGACCAACGTGAAAGCATCGCTCGAAACGATGGCGAAGAACAGCGTTTGATTTATCGTCGTCACATGAATTCGAGGTTCACCGTGGCAGTCAGCAACGCGCAAGCAGGCCCCGTTGCGAACGTTCCCGGTGCTGTTTCGGTGTGACGGTGAGGGCGTCCTGAAAGGACGCAATGTCTCTAACCGCCGGTGTCAACCGGTGGACCAAGGCGGCACAAGAAACCCATAACCCCAACGGGGCATCACAAAGCGGGATTGTCATGCTCCGTTGGGCTTGGTCCATTTGTTGCAGTCGCTTACCCCGGATCAATCCGGGGGTTATGGAAATTGCGTCCTTTCAGGACGATTACGTGTCTCCGTGGTAAACAGTGGTAAACAAAGGTCGCCTCTATAAATCCCGTGAATTCTGTTGTGATTCTTCTTTTCCTCTCGACATTCGCCCCCATGACGCAAGAATATTTTTTCACGTCATGTGACACTCTTCCGCTCCCTCTTTCCCCAGACGATCATGGCAAAAATCAAAGGACAACTTGGGTTCTTCGATCTCGAAACGCAATTGAAAAATTTATGAAATCAGGACTTGATAAAAAACGACGTTTTTCAGAGGTGCCGTTAATTCAACTTTTACGGCGAAGCAAAATGACTGCAATGCAAAGTCGGTTTTTCGGCAAGTGAAACTGAATTTTCAGGATTGCATATCTGTGTGGCAAAAAACTGCTGTTTGTTGTTTTTGCCAGTTCGATTATATTGTATCAAAAGCAATGATCATCGTCACCTTGACATTGAGACAAAACAGGAGGTTTGTCATGCGAAAATCTGAAAAAATCCCGTTGATTGATGCTGCGGTACAACTGTTTCGCAGTCTGCTTGTGTTATCGGTGATTGTTGCTGTTGCGGCACTGGCTGTTTTTTGGGAATCGTTGCCAGTTCCCATCAAAAAAACTGTAACGTCTTTATCTGCCTATCATTCCGGCAAAGATGAAGACACTTTGATTCCGAACAAATATCGCATTGAAAATATGTCAGAAATTTCGGAAAATATTTCCAGTCAATCTACGTATTCTACTCAATTCACCAGTCTTCCAGGTGAAACAGACTCTGTACATTCAGGTTTAATCGATGATCGCAATACAACATCCGTTCATATCACCCTTGATAACGCCATGATCGTTCGGTTAAACGAAGAACTGAAGCAATTGGGCGCAACCGCTTGTCAGTTATCCTATTGGGGAGACAATAGAAACATGTTTCGATTTTCCTGTCAAGTGCCTTTCAAGGAACATAACCCCATTGCTGTTCGTACTTTTCAATCCATAGCCCCGGAAGCAACACTGTCAATGCAGGAAGTGATTGACCAGGTCAGACAATGGAAACAAGACAAAGGTGGCGTATTCAGGCAGTGACCACCAGAATCTTGTTCCGCTTGTCAATCCTTGCAAACGATTATTGCGCAACAAAAAACCGTGTCACAGATCATGACACGGCCTATGGGATATAAATTGGAAAAAAGTTACAACAAAGGTAGTTTTGGGTTTATGGAGTGATTGCCCGCAAGGTGTTTTTGAAAAACTGTCCCGGGATGTAATGCTTGATACTGACGGTGGAACCGTCCGGAAGGATCATTTTGACCGGAATGGGTTGCTGTGGCGGAGCTTGTGGTTGTACCATCGGCATTATTGGCTGTTGCATCATCATTGGCATGGCCATCGGATCATACATGGGCTGCATCATCGGTTGCGGCATGGGTGCCATCATTTGGGGCGGATACTGCGGAATCACCAGCTGTGCCGGGCGGTTGACCATCATTGTGACAGGCTGTGGAGTATAAGTCATATACTGTGGCACAACAACCGGAATGATAATCGCCCCACTCGTCATTCCAAGTGACATTGCCTGTTGTGGTATGGCTTGCGGTATGACTACCTGCAATTGCGGCTGAACCTGCGGCGTCATTTCAGGCGGTGGCGCGACTTGCGAAGTTGGCTGTGCCACCCGGACTCCGGCGTCCGTTTCCTGGGATACCGCATTTTCTACGGGTTGTGCGGCCAATGCCGTAACATACGTCGGCGGAACCCGCAATTGGGAATAAGCCAACTCCGCACAACATAAACCGGCAAGCGCGGCAAGACCGCCCGTTATTAACAGCTTCATGATGGTTTTTTGCATAAACCCCGTCCTTTGCTCAAATGATACGGCAAATCATAAACATCGCCATGATCGGCAATCAAGAGACCATAGCATATATTTCGGTACACCTGGTACATTTGTTCTCGTAAGATAAAAATGATTTCGGACAAAACAATTGCGCAACATGGTCGGACTGTGCGAAATTTGCAGATAACGCGGTTTGCAAGAAATGCTGCCAATTCTTTCAGAAGAAATTGCCCCCAAGGCGTTGCCTTGGGGAAATATCCGCAATCAGCCGACGATTTACGGTTTAAAGAGTCGTTCCATGAAGATCGGGTCTTCCAGCACGTTCGGGTGGATAATCAATTGCGGCGTTGCGAGGAACGTTTCGGCGTATTCGGCCAATTCTTTCGGGTCGTTCGGCAAGCCTTGCACCAACTCGAATTGGAATTCAAACACGCCGTGCTGGTCGCATGCGAAATTCGTCATCCACGTATTGTCGAACACCATTGCGTAAACTTTATTCGGGTTTTCCGGTGCGGCTTTCAGGAACTTGAGCGTTTGCGGGCCGCCGAAACTCACCAACGGAGCGTCACGGGAAATCCACGTCCAGCGTTCGCCTTCATTGCCGCCCGGCTTGCGGTAATTCACCCAGGAATCGATTGCGAAATAATCCATGCACGTATTCGGAAGTTGATCCGTAAACGGCGTGAACGGCATCCCGCCCGCGCTGGCCGTTGGCAAGGCGTCACCACTTGGGAACGAGCAACCGATGTAAAACCACTCCGGCAATTCCGACGAAATCCGGTAAAACCGTACCGTCAGCGTTGCTCTTGAACGACCTCTGTTCTCATGCTTGTCGTAAACTTCCAGACTTCGTGTCAACCATTTCAGTCGCGGGTGCTTCATCGTTTGCGTGTAAACAGTCGAGTAATTTGTTCTTTCGACGGTCGTTTCATCGGCAGGTTCGGCGTGAGTTTCCTTCAGCGCGGCGTTCCGACGCGCCGGATCGTTCGCGTGAAGAATGGTGTGATACTGCCAACGGCCTTGCGGTTGCGTAAATTCCACCGACACAAAATCACCAGGCGATTCGGTCAACAGAGGGGATTGAAATCCCAATCTTCCCCTCTTCCAATGAATCGATTTTGGCCAACCGTGTTCGTCGCACAAGACTTCGGCGGGGAATGAATTGGTTACTTCCACGATTCCGCGATCTGGCTGAAAGGGCGAAAGACTCAGCATTCCGGCAGGCGGAACAACAGCCCAAAATTGTGCCAACTGCTCCGGCTTGTTGTCGGACACTGTGTCATTGTCCGACTCGTAGGTCATTTCCTCCGCATTGGAAGGCGGCACGAATTGCGCATAGCCGGGAAGCCGTTCCATTTTCGTCGTAAACCAGGCTTCCGGGTCCCAGGTTTCCGTGAGCCACTCAACCGGTTCCCGCAATGCGGAGGTTTTGAGGTAAACCCAGCCTCTCCACTCTTTCGGGGCCGTATTAACGACATAAAAACTGTCTTGCGTTTTCATGGCGTGGATTTTCGTTCTGGCCCGCTGGGCAAGGAGCATTTTCGATAACGCCATGCCGTAATACGCCGTTCGTGCCTTTTCGTTAAACTGGGCGTGGGTGTCGATCGCGTGCGGCAGACCGATGCTATCGACGGACCCCCAGGTGTGCTCGTCGAACAGACAAAGTTGTCGCAGGATTTTATCCGCCGCTTTTTGCACGTTGGACTCGTTCGGATCGCCCCAGACCGGCGAAAGTGCCGCCGCGAGGTTCCGCTTGGCGATTCGTGATGCCGCGACTTCTCTCGGACTTGACATGATCCCGTTGACCCACCAGTCGGTAAATTCACCGGAGTATTCCGGGGCGTCACCCGCCTCTTTTTTCAAACGTTCCATGGCGTCCGACGCCGTCGAAAGGTAAATCGACGGTTGCAGACCGAGCTTGTTCCACGCGGCAACAAATTCAGCAATTGCCGGAAACGGCGGATCGTTGTCCATCCGCCAAACATTGGTCAGCGAAAGCGGCATCACGGAATATTGGTACCCTTGCGCTTCATAATGCCGCAATTTCGCGCAAAGAATTTCGTGTGATCTGCGAAGCGACGGCTCGTCGGTCTTGAAAAGTTCGGTCGGTCGTGCCGGCCGGAAATGCGTATCGGTGGATTCCGGCACCGGACCGCGACGCCAATCGAAATCGTGAAAGAAGTAAAAGCCCATTGGATACGATTCACCGAGCCAAACGAACAGTCTGCGGCCGTCCGGCATTTTCCACCAGAAAGGTGCCGGAACCTGGAACGGAGCGTGACCGTTGGTCGCGTTGATGCCCATCCAGAGATTTTCGACCCCCCGGTCAAGCATAGCCACCGCCCCGGCACGCGGAAAACCGTTCACGTCGTTTTGAATCCCGACTTGGTGCGGCACGATCATGTCGAGTTCTTCCGGCAACCAATGGAGCATCGTTTTCCACTGTGTCGCGTCCAGGGTTGCCGTTTGATTCATCGCAACGGTGCCGATTTCGAGTTGCCCGGATTGAATCGCCTTGACAAGGTCGGCCTTGCGTTGCGGCGTTGCCTGTTGCCACCAATCGTCAACGGCAAGTGGTCCTTCGGCTTCCCAGACGAATTTTCCGGTGTCCGGCTTGTCGAGCGTTTGCAACACGGCGTCAATCGCGATGTCGAGATACCGCATCTGTTGCTCGCGCGTCACGGCGGGGTGATCGGTGTAACCGATGTCGGTGTGCGTCGTATGAACGATGTCAACACGCTGGATATATTGCGGCAACTCGGCGGCACCTGCGGTTGTTCCAAACAAGC
Organism: Planctomycetaceae bacterium; assembly: GCA_009776995.1. Lineage (GTDB taxonomy): Bacteria > Planctomycetota > Planctomycetia > Pirellulales > Thermoguttaceae > WRMR01. The sequence goes on from WRMR01000137.1 coordinate 9,404, forward strand.
AGAGGAAACACGCGAAAAGTAAGTGTGGATTGTTTTTCATGGTTGAGAAAGGAAAAAGGGGGAAGCAAATTGGTGAATCCTAATGGTGTGTCCATTCTAAAAATTCATGTTGACTAAAAACGTGATTTTTCTCTATATGTTGGGGCTTTTTTACCCCCCAACTCATGGAGGAATCCTCATGAACACGGAAAAATCTATTGTTCGGCTCAGCGACGAGGAACGCCAGGAACTTCAAAGCATTGTCAAAAAACTCAAGGGGACATCCCAAAAAGTCAATCGGGCCATCGCCTTGCTTCACGCCGACGCCAATGGGCCGGATTACACGCGATTCAAACCGGAGTATTGTCGTGAAATTTTCCGACGATGGGAGTTTGTTGATACTCCGGTGCATGGCAGTTGGCTAAATATTGCAGAAAACGAATTCAGTAGTTCGTATCATTGGACATTGCATTTGATTTGATTTAACTCATTATTTTCATGGTGGTTACGTTACCTTTTCGGGTCTTGTTTTGCGAGGTCGCTTTCGAGGGATTTGTCAAGTCTCAAGAGCAGATCGCGGAAGCTGATGTAATCGTCGCGGGTTTGTTGGCGGCGGCCGTTCTCCGTCACGCACACGCGTTCGAACCAAATCCAGCAATTGCGCATCAGCATCGCCAGTGCAAAGTACAGCAATCGCAAAATCGGCTTGCGTGTGCTCGTGCGAATCCGGCATTCGTGCATCTGCCGATAACTCGTTTCGATTCCGAACCGCTTGCGGTACGTTTCAAACATCCAACGCGCCTGATTGACGTTCACACCATAGTAAGCAAACGTGAACGCCTTGCGACCCTGTTTGCCGCGTTTGCCGTTTTGATTTTGGCAGTACACGCCGACATGAAACCACGTCGATATTTTCTTTTTGTTTTTGACCGTTGTGATGGTGTATCTGTCAAAACCGCTTTTCT